>JBAXNX010000030.1:0-10406 GCA_037133575.1 Chloroflexota bacterium | reverse complement strand
GCTCTACATGGACCGCTCGCCGAACGACAACCCCGTGAAGCGAGCGTTCGAGGGCACTCGTCGCAAGGCGAATCTCCAGCGCGCGATCAACGATATCCGCGCCTCCGAGCTCCTCGACGAGTCAATGGCGACCGCGCGCCACTTCGCCGACAACGCTCGAGCCGCGCTCACCGAGCTGCCGGCCGGCGAGCCGCGCGAGACCCTCGAGGCGCTCGTCGACTACGTGCTGGAGCGACGAAACTAGCCATGGCCCGCTGGCAGGAGATCGTCGACGCCGCGCCCGAATTCGCCGCGCAGGTCGCGCTGGTGTTCGATGCGCACAAGCACAAGGTCATCGCCACACTGCGCCGAGATGGCGCGCCACGTGTCAGTGGCAATGAAGCGCGCTTCCTCGATGGCGAGCTGCTGATCGGCATGATGCCGCGCTCGGTGAAGGCATACGACCTGCTGCGCGATCCGCGCATGGCGATCCACAGCGCGACCGTCGATGCCGAACTGACCGAGGGCGATGCCAAGATCTCCGGTCGCGTGGGCGAGGTGCCTGACGGCGTCTTCAAGACGCACTATCTCGAGGTGCAGGGCGATCCCGGTGGCCCGTTCCACCTCTTCCGCGTGGATATCGAAGAAGTCGCACTCACGCGCATCGGCAGCCCCGCTGACCACCTCGTGATCGAGTCGTGGCACCCCGGGCGCGGTCTGGAGAGCACGCCACGCTACTAGGGCTCAGCTCTCGTTCGCAGCCCCCGCGCGACGAGCATCCGCAACGAACTCCGCCGTTAGCAGCGCACGCTCCGTGGTCGCTCGCATCAGCGCATGCATGATGCGCTCGAGGCCTGCCGCTAGCTCCGGCGAGAGGCGGATGCGTGCCGCCTCCTCGTAGGGGCCGTCCTGGATCGCGCGCAATACTCGCAGCACCGTCTGGTCGATCACGACAGCCTCGGGGTGAATGTGCATGCACTCAGGACACACGACACCGCCGGCGACCGCTGACCAGTTGGCACGCTCTGCCGACACAGGCTGATCGCACGCCACGCACTGGCGCCACTCCGGGCGGAAGCCGGCGATCTCGAGGAGGTGCATCTCGAACGTCCGCACGGCGAGGTGTATGCCGTCACCGCGCGCGATGCGTACCAGTGTGGCGTGGAGCAGCTCATACAGCGGCTGCGCGTCGTGATGCTCGTCGCCATCACCTCGATCGATCGTGAGGCGGTCGGTCAGCTCGAGCAGGTACATGCCCGTGCTGAGGCGATCGAGGTCCGAGGTGATCGCGGGGAACCCATCGAGCATCTGCGCCTGCGTCACGATGTCGAGCGAGCGCCCATGCGCGAGTAACACATCGACACGCGACATCGGTTCGAGGTGGCCAGCCAGTTTGCTGCGAGGCCGCAGCGCGCCACGCGCGACAGCGTCGACCTTGCCGCGGCGCGGGGTAAGCAGCGTGATGATGCGATCCGCGTCGCCGATCCGACGGTGGCGCAGCACAATCCCCTCGGTGTGGGTGACGCGCGGGATGCGCGACGACGTCATGCCGGCGTAGGCTCGCTACTCGTCGGACGGTGGCGCGTCGTGTCGCCCACGCCCCATCGCGTACCACACGCCGAGCGCCGTCAGCCCGCCTGTGACGAGCGCAATGCGCGCTGACGTTGTGAAGTCGTACCCGACAAGCTGCTCGAGCGCGACGATCGTGACGACCCAGACAACCATCGCCGCGATCCACCACGGCTTGTTCATGCCTTGCAGGAACATCATTCCACCGCCTGCCGGAACTCGAGCGCGCGTCCCAGGGTGACATCGTCAGCGTACTCGAGGTCCGCGCCCGAGGGCAGCCCACGCGCGAGCCTCGACACCTTGATGCCGAGCGGCGTCAGCAACCGCGAGAGGTACATCGCCGTCGCCTCGCCCTCGAGGTTGGGGTTCGTCGCCACGATGATCTCGGTCACCGCATTGTCCTCATCGCGCAGTCGGCGCAGCAGCTGGGCGATCTTCAGGTCGTCTGGCCCGACACCGTCGGCCGGAGAGATCACACCGTGCAGCACGTGGAAGCGCCCATGGAAGCCACCAGTGCGCTCAATCGCGCGCAGGTCTAGCGGCTCTTCGACGACACAGAGCACCGAGGGGTCGCGGCCGACGTCCGAGCAGAGGCGGCACGGGTCCTGGTCGGTGATGTCCTGGCAGCGCGAGCAGAGCACCACGCGCTCTTTGACCTCGATCAGCGCGGCGGCGAGGTCACGCGCCTCCTCGATCGGCGCGCGCAGGATGTAGTACGCGAGGCGCTGTGCAGACTTGGGCCCGATGCCGGGCAGCCGATTAAACGCCTCGACGAGACGTTGGATCGGCGAGGCTGGTGAGATGGGACGCTGGTCCTGCAAACGGTGCCCTCGCTACTCCTCGATCCGCACCGCGCCCGCGCGCAGTGCCTCCTCGAGGAGATGGCTAGCGCCCCCGCTCGGTCGTCCGCCACCTGCGGCAGCCGCTGCTGCCTGCGGCGCAGGTGAGGCAGTTGCGAGGACGTCCCATACGACCGCAGTGACGCGTACCTGGCGGCCAGCCGCCTCCGAGCATGTCTCGACGATGGCCTGGAGCGCCTTCACATCCTCTTGCAGCTTCGTGACCATCGCTGGGAACCGGAACCCGAGCTCCACCACGTCGTCGTCGAAGCTCTTGATGTGCCACACCGTGTTCAGGAGCGCGCCTGCGACGTTGCTCCGCTGCCGCGCGCCCTCGCGAATCTTGCCCCATTGCGCACGCAGCGCAAGGAGCTCCGGCGAGGCGTTCTCAGCGTCCGGCAGCTCCATCGGCGATGCACCGGGACCTCGAGGCGCATCACGAGTCTCAACCTGCTGCGTAGCGCCCTCGGGGGCGGGCTCACGGCGTGCCTGCGGCGGCTGTGGGGCCGGCCGTGGCGTCCGAGGCGCACTCGTCGCCGCCGGCGCTGTACGCCGTTCTGGCCGCTGTGCTGACGGCGCAGCCGCTGCTGGTGCCGGAGACGGCGCAACAGCTCGAGGCGGAGCTGCCGCCATCGTCGGTTCGAGCAGACCGACCGCGAGGGACGCGAACGCCACCTCAGCCGGGAGCGAGTCGTATGGGTCACCCGCGTAGTCGAGGCTACCGAGCGCACGCAGCGCGCTTACGATGTCCGGGCCCTGTGCGGAGGCAGCCAGCGCGGCGAGCTCGGCGCCCTGTGCGTCTGAGACCGAGAGTTGGTCGCCGGCGCCCGCCTTGAGCATCAGAACTGCGCGCAGGGTGTTCACCACTTCGCGGATGAACGCTCGGATCTCGACACCGTCGTCGCGTGCCCCCGCGATGAGCGTGAGGCCACTCGCAAGGTCGTGCGTGATCGCTGCTCGTGCGAGCTCGGTCGTCCGTTCGTCGATCACGAGCCCCAGCCCGCGCTGCACACCCTCGAGGTCGAGCGCGTTGCCGTGGTAGGCCACGAGCTGGTCGAGCAGGTTCACGCCATCGCGCAGCGAACCGGTCGCATGCCGCGCGATTGCCTCGAGGCTGCCCGGGGCGACCTCGATGCCCTCGCCGTCAGCGATCGTCCGCAGACGGTAGACCGAGGCGTTGAGCGTGATGCGGCGGAAGTCGAAGCGCTGGCAACGCGACAGGATGGTAGCCGGGATGCGGTGCACCTCGGTCGTGGCGAGGATGAAGATCACGTGCGGCGGCGGCTCTTCGAGCGTCTTCAGCAGCGCATTGAACGCTGCGTCGGTGAGCATGTGCACCTCGTCGATGAGGTACACCTTGTAGCGTGCGGAGTTAGGCGCGTAACCAGCAGCCTCGCGTAGCGCGCGCACCTCGTCGATACCGCGGTTTGAGGCAGCGTCGAGCTCGATCAAGTCGAGCGCACGGCCCTGGTTGAAGGACTCGCATGACTGGCAGTGCTCGCACGGCTCGCCTGCCTCAGGCGCCGTGCAGTTCACCGCCTTCGCCAGGATGCGGCCCGTCGTCGTCTTGCCAGTGCCTCGAGGCCCAGTGAATAGGTAGGCATGCGCAGGCGTGGCGCCCGCCACCGCGTTGCGCAGCGTCGTCGTGATGGGTTGCTGACCAGCGACGTCCGCAAAAAGCTGCGGCCGCCACTTCCGGTAGAGGACTTCCTGGCTCACGTGATACCCGCAGCGTCCGAGGGGAATTCGGGCGCTCCAACAGTCACCAGTGTACGCCCTGGGAACACGTCGCTCACCGAGGGTGGGCCGCTCCTAGCGGTGCAAGACGTGCGCGTCAGGGCCTGCTGCGTGGATACGCGAGCCAATCTCAGGGCCGAGGTAGGACTCCTCCAGCACCCGCATCGCAGCGTCCTCCTCGGGCTCCTCGTGGTCGTAGCCGAGGATGTGCAGCAGCCCGTGTACCACGAGGTGTGCGATCTCCTCGGCTGCCTCGAGGCCAGCAGCGCCCGCCTGCCGGACCGCCGTGGGAATCGAGATCGCGATGTCGCCGAGGTATGGCTCATCGACGTCCGGGGGGCCTGGGAAGGGTTCGCCGTCGTCCTCGAACGCATCGGTGGCGTAGGAGAGCACATCAGTTGGCTCGTCGATGTCTCGGTGCTCACGATTCAGTGCCTGCAGGAATGCGTCGTCCGCGAAGAGCACGGTGACCGCGGTGCCGTCATCGACACCTTCGGCCGCCATCACGCGGGCAACGAGCACCTCGACCGCAGGGACGTCCACAGACGCAACGTCCGAGGCGGTCAACGCCTCGTCGAACTCAACGATCACCTCGTGGACCACAGGGCTGGCTAGGTCAGCAGTGTGGCGGCGGCTCGACGCGCGGCGTCGATCAGCGGCGTGGGGTTCAGGCCGAAGAACAGCACCGCCAGCGCAGCGACGGTGAGCAGGCCACCGAGCGCGCCCGACGGGCGGAACGTGACCGCATCCTTTGGCTCGTCGAGCAGCATCGTGCGCGCCCAGCGCAGGTAGTAGAAGGCCGAGATCGCCGTGTTGAGCACTGCGATGATCACCAGCACGACGAGCCAGACCTGTCCCGTCTGGATGGCCGAGTTGAACACGTAGACCTTCGCCAGGAAGCCAGCCGTCGGCGGGATGCCCGTCAGCGAGAGCAGGCACAAGGACAACACGCAGGCCACGCCGGGCGACCGCCGCAATAGTCCGGCGTAGTCCGCGATGTCATCCGAACCGATGCGGTTCGAGACGATGATCACGGAAATAAACGCGCCGAGGTTCGTCGCTGCGTACGTCCCGAGGAAGAACAGCACAGCCGACGGCCCAAGGGTGCTCCCCGAAGCGACCGCAGCGAGGCCCACCGCAATGTTCCCTGCCTGTGCGATCGACGAGTACCCGAGCAGGCGTTTCACATCGGTCTGCATGACTGCCGCAATGTTCCCGAACGTCATCGAGAGTGCAGCGAACACGACGAACATCTTTGCCCAGTCCTGCGCGACGAGTGAGTCACCGCCACCGAGGCCCGTGTAGAAGATGCGCAGCGCCACTGCGAAGCCCGCAGCCTTCGAGGCGGCCGACAGGAACGTCGTTACCAGCGTTGGCGAGCCCTGATACACGTCCGGCACCCACGCATGGAACGGCACGAGCGCCATCTTGAAGCCGAGTCCTGCCGCCACCATGACGAAGGCCACGATGATCGCCAGCCGCGTGCCCTCGGGGGCCTGCGCCATGAAGTGCGCGATGCCGGGCAGCATCGTGGTCCCGGAGAGCCCAAACAGGAACGCGAAGCCGTAGAGCAGCACTGCCGCCGACACTGCGCCAGTCAGCAGGTACTTGAGGCCTGCCTCGGCGCTGCGGTCGTCACGCCCGATGCCCGCGAGAATGAACTGCGCGATCGATGTCGTCTCGAGCGCCACGAAGATGGTGATGAGCTCCTGCGCCTGCGCGAGCACGATCATCGACGCCGTCGATACGAGCATCAGCGCGTAGAACTCGCCAGGCTGCGAGATGCGCTGGAGTCCGCTCGTTGACGCGATCACCACGGTCCCCGTGATCGCCAGCAGCAAGAACGAGAAGAAGATGCTGAACGCGTCGACACCAATGGTGCCGCTGAACGCCACACCGCGAGGCCCATACACGGCCTGAACGAGGCCACACACAGCCGCGCAGATGACGACGATGAGCGACCACATCCCGACGTTCGCGCGTCGTTCCGATACGAGGTCCACGGCCAGCACGAACGCCGCGCCAAGCAGCAGCGTTGCCACCGGCCCGATATAGCTCACATCCCCGAAGTTCACGAGCCACCCCCGAGGATCGCGGCGATCGGTGCGATGCCGCTGTTCACAACGTCAGTCAGCACGCGCGGATACACCCCCACGACCACGATGGCGATAAGCATGCCCGCCATTGCGGTGTGCTCCCACCACTGGTTCGCGTCCGGCAGGTGCGCCCAACGCTCGTTCGGCGGGCCGGTCAGCACTCGCTGCACGGTCCACAGGACGTAGCCCGCTGCGAGCACGACACCGAACACCGCAGCGGTCGTCGCGATCGGGTGCACATCGAGCGATCCGAGGAACACCGTTAGCTCGGCCACGAACCCGGACAGTCCGGGCAGGCCGAGCGCCGCGAATCCGGTGATGACGAGCACCGTGCCGATCAGCGGCATCCGGTGCATGAGCCCGCTCAAGTCGGCGATCTGCCTCGTGTGCGCGCGGTCGTAGATCAGCCCTACCAGGATGAACAGCAGGCCTGTGATCGTGCCGTGCGTGAACATCTGCAGCGCCGCGCCCGTCAGCCCGACAGTGCCAAGCGCTGAGATCCCCAGCAGCACGTAACCCATGTGTGACACCGACGAGTACGCCACAACGCGCTTGAGGTCGCGCTGCCGCAACGTGATCAGCGCGCCGTACACCACCGAGAACCCGGCGATGCCAGCGAGAATGTAGCGAGCGTCGTGTGACTGCTGCGGCATGATTGGCAGCACGATGCGCAGGATGCCGTAACCGCCCATCTTCAGCAGCACGCCGGCCAGCATCACGGACACGGCGGTCGGAGCGTCGGTGTGCGCGTCTGGGAGCCAGGTGTGCACCGGGAACACCGGCAGCTTCACCAGGAACGCAGCCATGATGAACCAGAAGATCGCCGCGAGCGGGAGCACCGTCTCGGTCGGCGGGCTCGCCGTCAGTTGTGCGATATCGAACGTGCCGGCCTTGAAGCCGAGCAGCAGGAAGCCAACGAGCATGAGTGCGGAGCCGCCGATGGTGTACAGCAGGAACTTCATCGCGCTGTATTCCTTGCGGCCCGATCCCCAGATCGAGATCAGCAAGTACATCGGGACGAGCTCGAGTTCCCAGAAGAGGAAGAACTGAATCAGGTCGAGCGAGAGGAAGACACCCGCGACCGAGGTCTCGAGCAACAGCAGCCAGATGAAGTATTCCTTCGGCCGCAGGGTCACCCCGAACGACACGAGGATGGAGGCAACCGACAGCAGGCCCGTCAGCACCATCATCGGCAGCGACAGTCCGTCGACTCCGACCACGTACTGCACGCCGAACCCGACGTCGCTGGCGCGAATCCAGTCGAAGCGATCGACAAACTGGTACCCGGTCGCGGCGCGGTCGAACCACACGAAGGCGACCAGGGACACGGCCAGCGCGAGCACTGACACGATCAGCGCGATCACACGCGCGTCGCGCTCTCGCTCCTTCGGGAGGAAGGCGATCATCAGGATGCCGGCGAGTGGGAGGATGAGGAACGTCGTCAGCATCGGTTAGCGCTCCAGCACATTCCCGGTCAGGACGAAGAGCACGACCACCGCAGCGAGCACGCCCGCGAGCAGCAGTGATGAATACGCCTGCTGCTGCCCCATTACCGAGCGGCGCAGAATCTCGCTTTTAACGCGTACGGCCCAGCCGATGCCATTCACGATGCCGTCGACCACGTATTGGTCGAACAGCTCGCACGCACGCGCGATGCCGCCGTACAGGACCTTGCGCACGAGGATGTCCTCGGCCAGCACGTCCATGAAATACTTCTGCTCGAGGATCGTTGGAATCGGCCCGAGCTTCGAACGGATCGCCTCGGACGACGGCATCTTCGCGAGGTAGATCGCGAATGCCGCACCAATGCCGGACAGTGCGGCGAGCGTCGAGACCACAATCACCGTGGTTGAAGCCGCGACGTGGCCTTCGCGCAGTGCCTCGGGCAGCGCGCCCTCGATCAGGTGGCCGAAGCCGCCGTTCAGGTTCACCCACCCGATAGCGATTGCGGGCACCGCCAGAATCAACAGCGGTGCGGCCATCGACATCGGCGACTCGTGCGGGTGCGAGCTGTGACCGTGCTCGGACGCCTCGCCGCCGTTGTACTCGCCGGTGAAGGTCAGGATGATGGCGCGGAACATGTAGAACGCGGTCATGAAGGCGACTGCTTCGCCGATCACGAAGAACACGGTGTTGTGATTGAACGCCGTGAGCAGGATTTCGTCCTTGCTCCAGAAGCCCGCTAGCGGCCAGATACCACTCAACGATAGCGAGCCGATCACGAACGTCCAGAATGTGATCGGCATCTGGGAACGCAGGCCGCCCATCTTTCGCATGTCGAACGTCCCGGTGGCGTGGTTCAGCGAACCGCTACCGAGGAAGAGCAGCGCCTTGAAGAAGGCGTGCGTGAACAGGTGAAAGATTGCCGCCACATACCCGCCGAGGCCGAGCGCCATGACCATGTAGCCGAGCTGCGAGACCGTCGAGTACGCCAGCACCCGCTTGATGTCCGTCGCGACCATGCCCATCGAGGCAGCCATGATCGCGGTAATCGCGCCAATCGTGGCGATCGCCATGTGCACGCTCTCGGGTGCAGCCTCGAACGTCGGGAAGAAGCGAGCGATCAGGTACACGCCCGCCGCGACCATCGTCGCCGCGTGGATCAGCGCCGACACCGGCGTCGGGCCTTCCATGGCGTCCGGCAGCCAGATGTGCAGTGGGAACTGGGCGGATTTGCCGACGGCGCCCGAGAACAACCCGAGCGTGATGCCGGTTAGCGCCGCCGCCGAGAGCGTCTCCGCGTGCTCATTCAGTGAGGTGATGTCGAAGTTGCCGGTGGTCGTCCAGACGATCAAAACGCCCAGGAAGAACCCGAAGTCGCCGAAGCGCGTGACGATGAACGCCTTCTTCGCTGCGGCGGCCGCCGATGGTCGGTCGAACCAGAATCCGATCAACAGGTACGAGGACGCACCGACCAACTCCCAGAAGATAAACAGCTGCAACAGACTCGAAGCCAGCACCAGGCCGAGCATCGAGGAACAGAACAGGCCCATGTACGCGTAGTAGCGGTAGTAGCCACCGTCGCCGCGCATGTACTCGGTCGAGTAGATCTGCACGAGCAGCGCGACCGAGGTGACCACGACCAGCATCACGCCGGTCAGACCATCAACATGCACGCCGAAGGCGATCTCGAGGTTGCCGATCGTCAGCCAGTGATGCGCCTCGTAGCCGATCGGCTCGCCGTGGCTCGTCATCACACTGCTCAGCACCCACAGCGCGAGCAGCCACGCCACAAACATCGCACCAATCATCGCCCTACCGGGCGAGATCATCTGCTTCCGCAGGACGGTCGCGCACAGCGCGCCCGTCAGTAGCGGGACGAAGTAAATGACCCAGACCGCGGCCTCAGGAATCTGCCCCATTAGATCTTGTTCAACACCTCGCGCGCGACGTGCGTCTTGCCGTCGGGCACCCAGATCTCGCGTGCATCAGTCATTGCCCCGAGTTCCAGCGGGGGCACGACACGCACGGAGAGCGCTTCGGTGGAGAACAGCTCCTTCCAGATCGCGGCGGCATAGCCGTCGGGGACTTCCATGAACTTGACCCACATCGCGTGCTCCTCGCTACCAGCGCATCAGGTTGATGCGGTCGAGGTCCACGGTCTCGCGGCGGCGATAGACCAGCACGGCCATCGCGAGCGCGACTGCCGCCTCGGCGGCAGCCACCGTGAGCACGAACACCACGAAGACGTGTCCGGCCAGCGGTGCCGTCGGCTCCGAGCCGAACGCCGAGCCGAAGCGGGAGAACGTGAGGAACGCGAGGTTCACCGCGTTGAGCATGAGCTCGATGCCCATCAGCACGGCAATGGCGTTGCGCTTCGAGAGCGCGATCGCGATGCCGATGCCGAACACCGCGCCAGAAACCGCGAGGTAATGCCCGATGCCGATGACGAGCGGGTTCATGCCTCGTCCTCTCGCACGAGCGCGATCGCGCCGATGAACGCCGCGAGCAGCAGCACCGAGGCAAGCTCGAACGGCAGCGCGTACGTCCCGAGCAGCATCGAACCGATCGAGCGCACGGTCCCCGTGAACGACTGCGCCTCGAGGTCGCTACCAGTGAGCTGCGGCCAGATCACCCGCATCCCAACGAAGCCCATCAGCCCCGCAAATCCAAGGCCGATCAGGATGCCCGCAGGCGCGAACAGCGAGTTCGGGTTATCACGCGAGGCGTACGGCGTGAGCATCAC
>JBAXNX010000029.1:0-10470 GCA_037133575.1 Chloroflexota bacterium | reverse complement strand
AAGCGCGGCACGCGGCCCGTGATGGCGTCGAAATACGTGCGCTGCAGCTGTGTGGTGATCGGGCCCGGCTTGCCGTCCCCGACCGGCACGTGGTCCACCGACAGTACCGGCGTGACGTGCGCCGCCGTGCCGGTCATGAACAGCTCGTCGGCGATGTAGAGCTCAGTACGGTCGATCGTCCGCGCCTCGTACTCGTAGCCGAGGTCCTTCGCGACCTCAACCACCGTCTCGAGGGTGATGCCCTCCAGCACGTTGTCCGCGGGCGGCGGCGTAATCAGCTTGCCGCGGCGGATCATCACGATGTTCTCGCCGGAGCCCTCGGACACGTGGCCGTCCTGGTTGAGCAGGATCGCCTCGTCGAAGCCGTTGAGCTGTGCCTCGGTCTTCGCGAGCGAGTTGTTGACGTACAACCCGTTCACCTTCGCCCGAGCCGGGATCATGTTGTCGTCGACGCGGCGCCATGACGACACGCACGCCGTGATGCCGGCGTCCGAGTCGATGTACGCGCCCAGCGGAATCTCGAAGAAGAGGATGTCCTCTTTCACGTTGTGGACACGCGGCCCGATCACGCTCTCCGACTTGTAGACGATCGGACGGAGATAGACGTCTTCGTGGTAGTCGCTGCGGCGAGCCAGCTCCGTGACGATCTCTAGCAGCTCGTCGTCGGAGTACGTGATCCCCATGCGCAGGATCTTGGCGTTCTGGCGCAGGCGGGCGATGTGGTCGCGCAGCCGGAAGAGGTAGAGCTCTTCCGCGTCGCTGTTCCAGTTGCCGCGGATGCCCTCGAATACCGCCGTGCCATACATGAAGGCATGGGTGGTAACAGGGATCACTGCCTCTTCAAGCGGGACGAACTTGCCCTGGAAGAAGGCTGTCGGCGTGGGCATAGACCAGGCTCCTCTAGCCCCCGATGACGCTATGGGTTCGCGGGGGTTCAGGCAGGATATGGCCCGCCCCGACAGCCCGGCAACCCGACAGCAACCTTCGAGGTCAGCCCGCCCGGCCCTCGCGCTCCCGCAGCAGCGCCGCCAGCGCGTCGTGCTCCGCCAGGTATGCGAGGTCGCCCGCCGTCCGGTGGTCGTCCGCAGGCAGCTTTGGGTTCGCCCCGCGGTCGAGGAGGATCCGCACGATCTCCTCGTTCCCCATCACCGCCGCGAGGTGGAGCGGCGTGTAGCCGTGCGACTCCATGGCGTCGATGGCCGCCCCGCGGTCGAGCAGCAGCGTGACCGTCGAGGTGTGCCGGCCGCCGATCGCCGCATGCAGCGCATCGTGCTCGGCGTCGTTGCGCGAGATCGCGTTGAGGTCCGCCCGGCGCTCGATCAGCAGCGAGCACGCCTCGTCGCGCCCGAACCACGCCGACCGGTGCAGCAGCGTGTACCCATCGAGGGCGAACGATGTGGCGAGCTGAGGGCTGGCGTCGAGACAGGCGCGGAGCACGTCGACGATCCCGAGCGATGCTGCCTCATCGGACGTGGAACGCGGGTGCAGGTCGAGCAGGATCTCGAGTGGGAAGTTTCGTGCCCGGTACATGGCGGTGAGGATGGGCGAGTCCGCATCGCCTTCGATCCCCACGACCAGCGAGGGATCGCCAGCCAGGACTTCTCGGACGAAGTCCTCGTTGTCCTGCATGATTGCGTGCCGGAGTTCGTCGAGCGTGGCCATGCCGCGATGCTACCCGCGCCGTCGACGAGGAGCCAATCAGGCCGCGACGGCGATCGCTCCCATGAACCAGTTGATCTGCCCCTCGAACGCCTCGGCACCGCCCAGCGCGCGGACGATCTCGCCGTCCTCGCTGTGCTCGTCGAAGGTCACGGCCTCCGGCTGCTCGAGGCCGTCCCCGATCCCGAGCGACCACGACAGCCGACGGCTATTCCAGATCAGCCAGGAGAGCGTCCCCATCGCACCGTAGTGGTGGTCACTGATCGCCTCCACGAGGTCCTGACCGAGGCCCCACGCCTGCGCGACCTCGACACCGACCGCGGTATGCGTCGTACCGAACACCTGCTCCTCGGCCGCGGATGCTTCCGCGCCCGATCGCACGAGCTCGACCACCTGCCGGTACTGCTCGGGGAAGGAGTGCGCCATCGCGATCCGCCCGACGTCATGCATCAGTCCAGCCGTGAAGCCCACCGTGCGGTGGTCGCCGCCCCACGCTGTCGTGTCGGCGAGCAGCGCGCACGCGATCAGGTGTCGCCAGAACTCGTCCATATCGAGGCCAACACGCCGCAGTTGCGAGGAGTTCCCGCTCACGATCGCGCCCGCGATGATGCGCTTCGTGCGCTCCATCCCGATGCGGATCAGCGCCTGCTCCGCAACATCGATGCGCGCAATCGGCGACGACGACGACGAGTTCGCCGCGCGCAGGATCGCGCCCGTCAGCGCTGGGTCGACCTCGATCACCGACGCGAGTTCCCTGAACGTCGCGTCCGAGCGCACCACCATGCTGAACGCTCGAGCCTGCGTCCCCGGCAGCGGTGGTAGATCAAATACGCGTCCCATGGCTCAGCTCCTGCGCTCATCATCGTCAGGGCTCGCCTATTCAGTAGCCGCGCGCGCGCTTCCTCGCAGTTCCCGCATCACGAACGGCCACAGCAGCACGTTGGCGAGCAGCATCACGCCCGCCTGCACGACCGCGATCTCGTGCACGCTCCCATGCATCGCGCCGAGTGCGACCGCCTGCGCCACCGCCGCCGCCGCCAGCGGCACCGTCACCCGCCACCGCCCCAGCGCCACGAGGTATGACATCGCCAGGTGGCTCAACGCGTAGAGCAGCATCGCCACCCCGAAGATCCACAGCTCCGGCGCCAGCACCTCGAACGACCGCCCATAGGTCAGCGTGATCACCGTCGCCGGCGCCACCGCGTACACCGCCACGAGTCCGCCTGCGAGCACCACCGTGAACCCCAGCGCCTCGAGCAGGTACCGAATCTTCGCCGGCACGCTCGTCGCCCCGGCCACCAGCGGCAGCAGCGCGGTCCCCGCCGACGATCCGATGAAGTACACCGCGCGCCCGAGGATCGATCCCGCGCCGTAGATGCCCGCGTCCCGCTCCGGCAGCGTCGCCCGCGCCACCAGCACGTCGACGTTGTACAGCGCAATCGAGGCGGTCACCGCCACCGCATACGGCCCCACCGACCGTGCGAGTCGCCCGAGTTGCAGCCCCGCTCGCGCCCCCCGCTCGCTTCGTCTCGAACGATCGCGCCCGAACCACCCCGTTACCGCCGCTGTCGTAGCCGTCGCGATCAGAAACCCACCCGGCACTGCACCAACCGTGAATCCCACGGCAAGCAGCGCAACCAACGAGATCATCCGCAGCGTTGGATCGCCCACCAGCGTCAGCGCGAGCAGTGCGAACCGCCCGCGCCCCTGCAGCACCCCGCGCAATGTCCCGAGCACGATCCCGACAGCCCCTGCCGCACCCACCACTACTAGCGGCCCCAGTGCATCGAGGTGCAGCGCCTCCGCGATCGGCCCACTCACGCCGACCATCGCCACGAACACGACGACAGCGAGCACGAACGACGCGCGCAGCAGCACGCGCGCTTCCTCGCCCGCATCCCGTGTCTCATCGACGAGCGCCGCCGCCACGTCGCGCGCCGTCATCGTCTGCATCGTTTGTGCGGCAACTGACAAGAATGTCAGCACCGAGACCAACGCAAGCGCGCTGCCGTACAACGCCGGCCCCAGCGCGCGTCCCGCGAGCACATTAAAGAGGTATGCACCGACGCTCGCGGCCAACGATCCGATTAACAAGCTCATGCTGCCGCGCAACAACCTCGACGCGGGCAGTCGTTCGCTGATCAAAGCGCGCAATTGGCCCCCTCAGCCGCTCGACTCTCGTGTAGCATGCCGCCTCGCGCGCTCAGGTGGGAATGCAACACGATGAATCGCTGCGAGACGCCGCGTCGGCTCGTGCGTGCCCGCACGCCACTCCGCATCAGCCTCGGCGGTGGCGGCACCGACATCGATCCCTATCCGCAGGATCACGGCGGCGTCGCCCTCACCATCGCGATCAACATCTACGTACGCGTCGAACTAATCGCGCACCGCACTCCCGCACCGGTTCGCGTCGAGTCGCGCGACCTCAACGTCGCCGCGTCATTCGAGTGCGACCACGAGCTCGCGCTCACCGGCACGCTCGATCTCGCGAAGGCCGCAATCCGTCGAGTCGCCCCACACACGCTGCACGACGGCCTCGAACTGATCACGAGCAGCGACGTCTCGCTCGGCTCCGGCCTCGGTGGCTCCTCCGCCATGACAGCGACCATGCTCGGCGCGCTGCACCACTACCTCGGCCATCCCACCGACCACCACGCCCTCGCCTCTGAAGCCTTCGAGGTGGAACGCATCGATGTCGGCCTCGCCGGCGGTCGCCAGGACCAGTACGCCTGCGTCTGCGGCGGCGCGAACCTCCTCGAGTTCAACCGCGACGCCACCAGCGTGCAGCCGCTCTGCCTCGATCCTGCGCAACTCGACCATCTCGAACGATCGCTGCTGCTGTGCGACACCGGCATCACGCGCATCTCATCGCCAATCATCGAGCGTCAGGTCGCCGCCTATACACGTCGCGACGAGCACGTCACCGACGCACTGCATCGCATCAAGGCCGCCGCGCTCGAGATGCACCACGCGCTGCTGAATAGCGATCTGCCGAGGCTCGGTGCTCTGCTCGATGCGAGCTGGACGCAGAAACAGCGCTTCGATCCCGCCGTCACGAACCCAACGATCGATGCGCTCTACACCACCGCGATCGAGGCCGGCGCCTACGGCGGCAAGCTGCTCGGCGCAGGTGGTGGCGGCTATCTGCTGCTGCTCACGCCGGCCGAACGACGCGACCACATCGCACAGCAACTCACCGCAGCCGGTGGCAGGCCACGCACCGTCGGGTTCGATCACGAAGGTTTTGTCGCCTGGGATGCTCAGGACGAGACCTCATGACGCCAAACGACGACCTCACGAGCTTCATCCGTGCCGAGCTGCTCGACCTCGCTCGCCTGTTCAACGAGACCGCCGACTCTGAGGTTCCCGCACAGGCAAAAGCAGCCAGCCAGTGGTGCCGAGAAACGATCGAGGCAGGCGGCGCGATCTACTACTGCGGCAACGGCGGGAGCGCCGCCGAAGCCATCCACCTCGCTGCCGAGCTCGGCGGCCGCCTCGAGCTCGATCGCGCACCGCTCGCAGCACTCGCGCTCGGCACGAACCCCAGCATGGTCACCGCCGTCGGCAACGACTACGGCTTCGACTCGATCTTCGCCCGAGAGCTCGCCATCGTCCGCCCGGGCGACATCGTCTTCGCCCTCACCACCAGCGGACGCTCGCCCAACATTCACCAGGCCATGGTCACCGCTCACACTCGCGGCGCACGAGTCATAGCGGTCACGGGCTCCGCCTCAGACGACCTCGAGCACGCGGACCTACATCTGCGTATCCCGACCGCCCGCACACGCAACGTCCAAGAGGTCTCGCTCGCCATCGGCCACCTGATCTACCTGATCGTCGAGCGCGCTATGCGCGACGAATCTCCGCATCCGTGACCACCGCACCCACACCGTGATACGAGCCGAGCACGTGCAGTCGCCACGCCACGCGCAGGATGTCCCACACTATCCGCACGACCTCGCGCACGCTCACCGTCGAGCGAAAGTTGTGCGTGATGCGCACGGGCGCCTCGACCACGCGTCGGTAACCGAGATGGTGCGCAACGGCCAGCAGCTCCACATCGAACGCGAACCGCTGCACGCTCAGCTGCGGCACCACGTCACGTACGAGCGCCGCGCGGAACACCTTCACCCCGACCTGCGTATCGCGCACCTTAAGGCGAAACAATGCCTGCACGAGTGCGTGATACCCGACGCTATACGTCCGCCGGATCAGTGGATACGACACCTGCGAACCGGCATGCCACTTGCTGCCGACCACGGCATCCGCATCGTGCTCGCGCTGCAACCGCAGCAGTGTCGGGAACACGCGGGGATCGATGTCGCCGCCCGCATCGATGAACCCAACCAGCTCGCCGCGCGCCCGCAGCATCCCGAGCGCGACCGCTGCGCCCTTGCCACGGTTCTCGTCAGTGCCAACGACCTGTATGCCGTCGCGCTCGAGGCCATGCGCAACATCCAGCGCCTCACGATCGCCATCCACGACGACAATCAGTTCGTAGGCAGGCTCGCATCCATCGAGTGCCGCGCGGAGCGCGTCGATCTCCGACGCAAGTGTCGACGCCCCGCCAAACACCGGCACGACAACAGACAAGACAGGATCGGTACGCACGAGGCCGCCCCTGACCATCGCTCACAACCGAGCCGGACTCTACATCGTGTCGAGCCGTGCGAGTGACCTTCTTCCGCCGTCGCTGGCGCCTCGTCCTGCTCACGATCACAGCACTCGCGATCGTCGCGATGCAGGCCGCCACCGTGATCGCCAGCGAGCCCGCGATCCGTCGCGAAGCCGTCCTCCGCCCCGCCCTCGAGGGCTACGGCGAGATCCGTCCCACCGCCGTGCCCATCCCCACAGCCCTCGCTGTCCTCATCACCGAGCCCGGCCTGCGCGGCCACGTCCCCGTCACCAACATCCAGACCGCACAAACATCGAGCGGTGCGCTCACCACCATCCGCACGTCAGCCCCGAGCGGTGCCGCCGCTCGTGTCGAGGTACCAGCGGGCGCGCTCCCCAACGGCGCGCTCGTCCAGCTCGGGGCGATCACAGACCCGGCCGCGCTACTGACCGCCTCACCGCCGCCCGAGTCCGCACGCGTGCTCGCCGGCTTTCAGCTCACGGCAACGCTCGCCGCCGGCCCCCGCATCACCGATGGCTTCGCAAGCCCAATCACCCTCCATCTCTCGCTGCCATCCAGTTCGGCACCTGGAACGAGCGGAACGCTCCTCGCCTTCTGGAACGGCGCCGAATGGGTCGTCCAACCAGCCACGATCACCCGCTCCATCAACGGCACGCTCGAGGTCATCGCGCAGCTCGATCACTTCACGCTCTACGCCGTGCTCACCCAGCCCGAGGCGCCATTCGCCGGCGCATTCCCCGCGGCGGGCAGCTACGACACGCTGATCTGGGACGGCCTCACCAACACCCCCGTCGCCAGCGCAGCGCACCTCCGCCAGGACATCCGTGCCATCTACGCCTACGACCCGGCATCCCGGACCTGGCAGACCTACATCGAGGGCGCCCCCGGCGCTGCATCCCAGGCCTTCACCCTCCGTAATGGACAGCTCGTGATCGTGCGCACCCTCGCACCACCCCTCGCGATCACACCTGCGTAACGAGCAAACCGAGTCTCCACGCTGGCGCGTATTGGCAAGGCGAGGTGTAGGATTCGCCTCCCGGGCTCACGCTTCCAGCAGCATCGGGACGGAGTCGTACGTGGCCGAGACGAGCCCCACGGATCAGCGCCTTCGAGGCAAGACCGCCTCGCCGGCCACCCGCACCGGCATCCTCGGCGCCATCCAATCAGCCCTCCTCGACGTCGAGCTCCACCACCTCATGGTGTTCCTCGGCATCCTGCTCGGCGTCTTCATCCGCGCCGACTACACCTTCTCCGCCGACTTCCCGCTCAACGACGGCGGCCTCTTCTATCAGATGGCCCGCGACCTGCAGGCCAACGGCCTCCGTCTGCCCGCCACGACGCCCTACAACTTCGACGTCATCCCCTTCGCCTATCCGCCGCTCGGCTTCTATCTCGCGGCGCTGCTCGACTGGCTCACCCCGCTCAGCCTGGTGGACGTGTTCCGCTTCCTCCCACTGGCAGTCACGAGCGTCACCGTGCTCGCCATGTACCGCCTCGCTCGAGATGTGCTGACCTCGAAGATCGAGGTGGTCGTCGCCGTCTTTGCCTTCGCGCTTGTCCCACGCAGCTTCATCTGGCTGCTGATGGGCGGCGGCATCACGCGCTCACTCGGCCTGCTCTTCGCCATGCTCGCGCTGCACCAGATCTATCTGATGTACCGCACCCGCGAGTGGCGCTACGCAATGACATCGAGCGTGCTCGCCGCGCTCACCATCCTCAGCCACATCCAGACCGGCTCGTTCCTCGCCTTCAGCAGCGCGCTCTTCTTCGTCTCCTACGGCCTGCACCGGCGTGGCCTGATCCACTCCGCCGTCGTCGGCATCGCCGTTGTCGTACTCACCGCCCCCTACTGGGGCAGCGTGATCGCGATGCACGGCCTGCAGCCGTTCCTCTCCGCGAACCAGACCGGCGGTTCGATCCTGACATCCGATGCTGGGCTGCGGGCCTATCTCATCGAGTCGCTCCTGCGCCTCGGCACCCTGAGCGAGCCGCTGTTCCCGCTCATTGGCACGCTCGGCTTCCTCGGCGTGCTCGCCTGCATCACCTCGAAGCGCTTCATGCTGCCCGCGTGGTGGGCCGCGATCATCCTGCTCGACGCGCGCGCCTTCCCCACCTTCTCGACCGTCCCCGTCGCGATGCTCGCCGGCATCGGCCTCGTCGAGGTGATCCTCCCCATCGCCGTGCGCCCACTCGGCAACCGCTGGGCGCCCGATCCCGAGGACCTCGACGAGGACGCGCTGCGCTTCGCGGGCGTCTCATCGACCGCTGCGATGCGCTCCTGGGCGCCGGTCATCCTCGCGATCTTTCTGTGGTACGCGACCAACGGCGCGCTGATGCGCGCCGGCGAGACCCCATCGCTCGTCGCACTCTCGCCCTCCGAGCGCGACGCCATGACGTGGGTCTCCCAGCAGACGCCGAAAGACAGCAGCTTCCTGATCATCACCACCGAGGCCTGGCCCACCGACAAAACGTCCGAGTGGTTCCCGGTGCTCGCCGACCGCCGCAGCGTCGCCACCCCACAGGGCTACGAGTGGATGCCGGGCAACACCTTCGAACGCCGCGTCTGGATGCACGACCAGGCGAACGGCTGCGCGGATGCCGATGCCACGTGCGTCGTGCAGTGGCGCGCCACAACCGGCGTCAGCTACGACTACGTGATGGTGCCGAAGCCGCCCTATGGGCAATGTTGCGAGCGTCTGCTGAAGTCGTTGAAGCTCGACTCGTCGTTCCGGCCCGTGTACGACGGCCCCGGCGCAACGATCTACCAGTACCTGCGCTACTAGCCGCCAGAGACCCTAGCCACCTGAGACAAGGTGCAGCGCCTCGTGCGAGTCACGCACTGGCGCCGCTGGTGTCGAGCTCTGCACTGCATCGTCGATGCCCCCCGACAGCAGCCGCAAGATCGAGCGCATGCTCGACTGCCCCACCGGCGCGGGACACGCCGTCGCAATCGCCTCTTCTACCGCGTGCAGCACCGCCGCCTCGCGCAGTGCGAAGCGAGCGTCCAGCGCCTCGCCGTCGAGGATGCGCGCGGTACGCTGCGCCTCGAACACCAGCACATCGGGGTCGCGCAGCACCGAGCGCTCCGCCGCCCCGTTGCGTGGCGTCAGCGTCACGCGCGACTCGCCGTCCACACTCTCGAGGTCAATCGATCCGTTCGAGGTCGCAGCGTGCAGCCGCATCCGTCGCGACATGCCGCTAGCGATCGTGACGGTCGCCAACGACCCATCGACGCCGCGCAGATGCACGGCAATCGTTGTTGGCTCCTCGCGGTCCACACCGGCGATTGAGGCGACGGCCTCGACCGGCGCGTGCTCCAGCAGCCGGGTCGCCGCGGCCACACCGTCGCGCATGATCTGCGCGGCCGGCCGCTCATCCCACAGCTCGAGCGTGAGCACCTCGGGTGTCCAGCGCGGGTCTGCATCAATCAGGTCAGTCACAAAGCCAAGTCCAGCCGTGCGCAGCATCGGCCGCAGCACCGCCAACGCCCCGCCGTGGCGGAACGACGCCGTCGCCGCCGCCTGCATCGCCTCAGCATCGAGGTGGTCACCAAGCAGCAGCAGATCAGCACCGCGCACTGTCGCGAGTGTCGCGAGGTCGTCCGCGTGCTCCGGCGACGCCAGGAGCAGCGCATCGAAGTCCACATCGATCACCATCTGGCGCAGATGTTGGAAGCACGACAGCTTCGTCGCCGCCCGCGCCCGCACCAGGTTCGAGGCGTACTGATCGCCAACCGCGATCACCTCGAGCCGTGCATGCTCGCGCAGCGCCTGCAACAGCGCGCTCGCGTCGTCTTCCCACCCGCTGACCACGAGTCGTTCCATGCGCGCAGTCTCGTCGTTGTCCGGGCTCTCCCTGATCAGGAAGACCGCGCACTCCCCCCAAGGGAAACCCCGACGAACGACCGGAGAAGACCTGACTTCACCCAGGCTCGCTCCGCTGCTCCACCTCTGATGAACACTCCCGCCAGCTGCCTTGGCACAGCCATGATTCCCCGACGACGGTGAGTCCTACACGAGCGCCTAACAGCCAGAACCTCAGCACGACGACAGCTATCGCTACGAACGAACGCGATCATCGAACTCGCGAGCGAGCTGCGTGCGATCGTGGCACACGCTGGCTGACGACTCCGAGAGGTCAAGGGGCGAAGCCTCTGAGCAGGAGCGCGAGGGCGC
>JBAXNX010000028.1:0-10491 GCA_037133575.1 Chloroflexota bacterium | reverse complement strand
GTGTTGAACGTGCGCTCGGTGATGTGACCGGCTCGGAGGTCCTTCAGCTTCACGCGGTAGACGGCAGACTTCTTCGTCTTGACGTGCTGCACCTCGACGATTTGGTAGAGGCTGCCGTCAATCTCGACGGCAGCGCCCTTCTTGAGCTCGCCAGTACTCAGCATTCGAGTCTCCCTCTCCGAGGAATCAGTTCAACTTCGATGCGGTCGAGAGCCGCCGCAGCCGGCCGCCCTCCATCACGCATTGGTCTTCGATGCGCACCCCGCCCCAGCCGGGGATATAGATGCCCGGCTCCACGGTAACAACCTGACCGTCTTGCAGCACGTCTTCCGAGCGCGGCCCCAGCCGCGGCGCCTCGTGGATATCGAGACCGACCCCATGGCCGAGCCCATGCCCAAAGTACTCGCCGTACCCAGCCTCGCGGATGATCGTGGCGGCGATCTCGTGCGCCTGCAGGCCTGTCATCCCAGCCTCGATGCGCTCCTCGGCCGCCTCCTGGGCAGTGAGCACGATGTCGTAGATACGCCGGAACTGCGCATCCGGGCTCCCGAGGAAGATCGTACGCGTCAGGTCCGAGCAGTACCCGTCCACCCGCACCCCGAGGTCCATCACTACGCCCTGACCCGCCTCAAGTGCGACCGCACGAGGAATCGCGTGCGGCAGCGCCCCCCACGGTCCGCCCGCGATGATCGTCGGGAACGAGAGGTCATCGGCGCCGTGGGGCAGGGCGTACTGCTGCACCTCCCACGCGAGCGCCTGCTCGGTCATCCCCGGCTGCGCCATCGATCGCGCGTGCTCGCACGCCGCATCCCCGAGCAGCACCGCCCGGGTCAGTGCGTCGAGCTCCTCCGCGTCCTTGATCGCACGCAGCGTCTCGATCGCCTTCGGTGCAGCGACCAGCGTCAGTCGCTCGCCGGCGGGCAGTGCACCGAGCTCATGCGTCCAGTCCTCGTACGCAGCAACGGTCATGTCGGCCGGCTCGAACCCCACCCGCTTGCCACCGAGGCCCGCAAGCAGCTCGGGCACCCACTCGCTCATCGCGCCGTTCGCGCGCAGCAGCGTGCATGCCGTCGCCTGCACGCCGACCTGCTCGAAGTAGCGCGAGTCCGTCGCAACCACCGCGCGATCGCGCGTCACGAGCACGACCCCCGCCGTCCCAGTGAACCCCGACACCCAGCGGCGATTCGACGGCGTCGTGACCAGGAGCGCATCCACCCCGAGTTCGTCGAGGCGTGCACGGGTGCGCTCGATACGCCTCGTGGCTGTCGAGGTTGTCTCCGTCGTCACTCCGGCGCAGCTTCCTCGCTCAGCCGACGGTGCAGCGAGTCGAGCGCAGACAGGTAGCCGTGGTACCCGAGCCCGGCGATCTGCCCCCACGCCACCGCGGCGACGTACGAGTGATGTCGGAACTCTTCGCGCTTGTAGATGTTCGAGAGGTGCACCTCGACCGTGAGCAGTTGCGTCGCCGCGATCGCGTCTGCAATCGCCACCGAGGTGTGCGTGTAGCCGCCCGCGTTGATGATCAGCGCGTCGAAGTCACCGTGCTCCTGGATCAGCGTGACAATCTCGCCCTCGTCGTTCGACTGTGCGCACCACAGTTCGACGCCGAGCTCTTCGGCGCGTGCGGTCAGCAGCGTCTCGATGTCCGGGAGCGTCACCGATCCGTACAGCTCAGGCTCACGCTGCCCCAGCAGGTTCAGGTTCGGCCCGTTGATCACGAGGATGCGCATGGTCGTCTCGATTCGTGCACGCGTCAGCGCCGAGTGTTTCGTCCCTCGACCTCGCGCGCCCGTCCGAGCGCAGAGGTGACGAGTCCTTGCTGTCGTTTGTTGGTGACCGCCGTGTAGATCTGCGTCGTGTCCGCCGAGGCGTGTCCGAGCAGTGCCTGCACCACACGCAGGTCAGCATTGCCTTCCAGCATATGGGTGGCGAACGTGTGTCGCAGCAGGTGGGGGTGCACGTGCGATCGGATCGCCGCCGCGACGCCCGAGCGCCGCACGATCTCCTGCACTGCGCGCACCGACAGCCGCGCGCCTTCACGGCCAATGAACAGCGCCCGTTGCCCGCCAGTCACGAGCTCCGGCCGGCCTCGCTCGATGTATGCGATCAGCGCCTCGGCCGCCGGATCCCCGTACAGGCAGATCCGCTCGCGGTTGCCCTTGCCCAGCACATGCACCTGTCGATTCGCGAGGTCGAGGTCTACGACATCGACGCCGACCAGCTCACTCACGCGCAGCCCAGCCCCATACAGCAGCTCGAGCAGCGCGCGGTCACGCAGGCCACGCGCCGTCGACACGTCCGGCGCCGAGATCAGTGCATCGGTCTCCTCGGCACTCAGGAAGTGCGGGAGTAGTCGTGGCGCTTTCGGATACCGCAGCAACAGGATCGAGTCCCCAGGCTGTCCCGGCGGCAAAAACCCCTCACGGTCGAGCCAGTTGTAGAACGCCTTCATCGTCGTAGCCTGGCGTTTGATCGAGGCCGGCGCGAGTCCCGCCTCGCGTGCTTGCGCGAGGTATGCGCGTCCGTCGCTGCGTCCCGCGCGATCGAACTCGCGCCCTCGCTCTGCGAGGAACTCGAGGAACGTACCGATGTCGTTCTGGTAGTTGCGCAGCGTGTACTCCGACCGTCGCCGGATCCCGCGCAGATACGTCAGGTAGCGATCGAGCATCTCCTGCGCGCGCTCGCGCAGGGCCGCCTTTAGCATGGGGTCGATCGAGGGCTTGGCGGTTCGAGGTGCACGTGGTGCCATCGCGTGCTCCTCGTGCGTGCAGTCGTCAGCGCGCTACGCGCTGCGGCGTGTGGCCGGTCGTCGCGTGGTCTTGGTCGCGCGTGTGCCTGTCGAGGGCTTCCGCGCACGAGTTGTCTTCGTGACTTTCGTCGCCGTCGGGTCCAACCCCTGATCGCGCATGCGCTGCGCGCGGAGGGCCAGCAGGTCGAGCGCCTCGTCGAGCGTGAGCGATTGTGGCGTGCGCCCAGCCGGCACCGTGGCGTTGACTACGCCATCAGTGACGTACGGCCCAAACTTGCCGCTGCGCACCTGCACCGGCTTCCCGGAATCGGGGTGCGGCCCCAGTTCCGCGAGCGTGCTCGCTGAGCCGCGACGACCACGCGTCTGCCGTGGTTCCGCCAGCAGCGCCAGCGCCTCGTCCAACTCGACCGCCGCGAGGTGGTCGTGGTCGCGCAGGCTGCGGTTCTCGGTGCCCGACTTCACGTATGGCCCCAGCGGCCCATCCTGCACGGTGACGGGCTCGCCGTTCGCCGGGTTCGTTCCCAGCGTCTTCGGGAACGAGAGCAGCATCAGCGCTTCGTCGATCGTCAGCGTGTTCAGATCCATCGTCGGCCACACCGAGGAGCGCTTGGGCTTGCCGTCGTTCATGTCGTCTTCGCCGACCTGTACGTATGGCCCGTATCGGCCCGTCTTCAGGTAGATCGGCAGCTCCGTCGCCGGGTCGGTGCCCAGCGGCTGGTCGCCCTTCGCGGCGCGTGCGAGCAGTGCCAGCGCCTGCTCGAGATCGATCTCATCCGGCGGCATGTCGTCAGGGATGTTCGCGCGCACGTCTTCGTCGCCGGCCTGGATGTATAGCCCGTATCGCCCGACACGCACCGCGACGATGCGACCATCCGCATCCTTGCCCAGCGGGATCGAGGACACCTCGCGGGCGTCGATCGCCTCCCAGCCGGAGCCGATACGGTGACGCAGTCCTTCATTCGCGAGTGCGCCCGATGCACCCTCGGGCGCATCGGGGTCGCCGAAGTAGAAGCGGCGCAGCCACGGCGTCGCGTCGAGCGCACCATCCGCGACCGCGTCGAGGTCCTCTTCCATCTTCGCGGTGAAATCGAGGTCCACGAGCTCAGGGAAGTGCTGCTCCAGCAGGTTCACCACCGCGAACGCCAGGAACGTCGGCATCAGCGCGGTACCACGCTTCTGCACGTACCCACGGTCCTGAATCGTCCCGATGATCGAGGCGTATGTGGACGGGCGGCCAATGCCGCGCTCTTCCAGCTCGCGGATCAGGCTCGCCTCGGTGTAGCGCGCCGGCGGCTGGGTCTCGTGGCCCTTCGCCTCGGTGTGCGACGTCGCAACCGACTGCCCCTGCGTGAGCGGCGGCAGGATGCGCTCCTGCTCGTCGAGCTCCGCGTCCGGGTCGTCCGAGCCTTCGACATACGCCCGCAGGAAGCCGGGGAACTGAATCACGCGTCCCGAGGCAGCCAGCACCGCAGTGCCGTCCGCACCGGCCGACGCCTGCATCCGCACGTTGGTGCGGAACCCGGTCGCGTCCCGCATCTGTGAGGCGACCGTGCGCATCCACACCAGCTCGTACACGCGCAGCGCGTCACCATCCAGCTCGCCACGCACGCTCTCAGGCGTGCGGAACGCGTCGCCGGCGGGGCGGATCGCCTCGTGGGCTTCCTGCGCGCCGCGCACCCGCTGCGTGTACTGCCGCGGCGAGTCGGGCAAGTACTCGTTGCCGTAGAGCTGCCGTACCTGCGCGCGCGCCGCGTCGAGCGCCTGAGTCGACAGGTTCGTCGAGTCAGTACGCATGTAGGTGATGTAGCCGTTCTCGTACAGCTGCTGCGCCACGCCCATCGTGCGCTGCGCCGTGAAGCGCAGCTTGCGCGCCGCCTCCTGCTGCAGCGTCGAGGTGATGAACGGGGCGGCCGGGCGCTGCGTGTACGGGCGCTCGACGACCTCAGTTACCGTCGCCGGCACGCTGCCGATAGCTTCTGCGATCCGCCGCGCCGTGCCCTCGTCGAGCAGCGTCGCCTCACCTTCGAGCTTGCCCGTGGTCGGCTCGAAGTCACGCCCGCTCGCCACACGCTTCCCGTCGACCTCGACGAGATGCGCAGGGAACGAAGCGTCGGAAGCCTGCATCGTCGCGTCGACGTCCCAGAACGACGCCGAGACGAACGCCATGCGCAGCCGTTCGCGCTGCACCACCAGGCGCACCGCCGAGGATTGCACGCGGCCGGCTGACAAGCGCGGGCGCACCTTGCGCCACAGCACCGGTGAGACCTCGTACCCATACAAGCGGTCGAGGATGCGCCGTGCTTCCTGCGCTTCCACCAGGTTCTGGTCGAGGTCGCGCGGATGCGCCAGAGCCTCTTCAATCGCCTGCCGCGTGATCTCGTGGAACACCATCCGATGCACCGGCACCTTTGGTGCGAGCACCTCCTGGAGGTGCCAGGCGATCGCCTCGCCCTCTCGGTCCTCGTCTGTTGCGAGGTACAGCTCGTCAGCGTCGCGGAGCAGCGCCTTCAGCTTCGTGACCTGCTGCTTTTTCGTCGCGGGGACGATGTAGAGCGGCGCGAAGTCGTGATCGACGTCGACCCCGAGGCGTGCCCATGGCTCTTTCTTGACGTTCTCGGGAATCTCGGCTGCCTTCGAGGGCAGGTCCCGGATGTGCCCGATCGAGGACTCCACCACGTACTCAGGGCCGAGGAAGCGCCCGATCGTCCGCGCCTTGGCTGGCGACTCGACGATCACGAGGCGCTTGCCGGACGGCGTCCGGGCGCGCGAGCGGGGCGTCTTGGCCGTGGTCACTCGGCCCGTCCTGCTACGGACGTGTTCAAGTGAGCGTCGTATTCGGCGCCGTCTTCGCGGACTCGGACGTACTGCATGCCGCCCAGATCGCGCACCAGACCTTTCAATTCGAGCATCGCGAGCGTACCTGACACCGTGGCTGGGGCCAAACCGGACGCCCGGGCCACCTCATCGATGTGTCGAGGCTCCCGACTCAGCGCTGCCATCAGCGCAACCTCGTCCGGATCCGTCGGCGGCATCGCCCGTCCGAAGTCCATCTGCGTCCCAACCATCGTCAGGTTGAGCGCCTCCAGCACCTCGCCCGCCGACGCCACCGGCGTGGCACCGTCCCGCAGCAGGGCATGGGGCCCTCGCGACTGCGGCGAGAAGATCGAGCCCGGCACGACAAACACCTCGCGGCCCTGCTCGATCGCGAACTTCGCAGTGATCATCGCCCCGGAGTCATGGTCGCCTTCGACCACGAGCGTCCCGAGTGCGACTCCTGACATAATCCTATTGCGTCGAGGAAAGAAGTCCGCCCGTGGCTTCGTCCCGAGCGGGTAGTCCGTCATCAGCGCGCCGTGCTCTGCGATCTGGTCGCTGAGCCGCGCGTTCTCCGGCGGGTACACCGTGTCGAGTCCGTTCGCGAGCACCGCGACCGTCCGTCCACCAGCCTCGAGGGCGGCGTTGTGCGCGATCGTATCGATGCCGCGCGCCAGCCCGGAGACCACCGTGACGCTGTTCACCCCCAGCCCACGTGACAGCTCGCCCGCGGCCTGCCGCCCGTACGCCGTGGCCCGCCGCGTGCCCACCACGGCCACGCCCCACTCGTCCTCGGGCAGCCAGGCCCCACGTACGTAGAGCACAGGCGGCGCATCTGCGATCTCGCCGAGGCGACTCGGGTAGCGCGAGTCAGTCGCAGCCAGCGCCGTCACCCCTGCGAGGTACAGCCGTTCGAGCTCCGCGTCGGGGTCGATGTCGTCTCGCGCCCGCACCACCTCGGTGACGGTCCGTGCGTCGAGGCCCGCGGCCGACAGCGAGGCACTATCCGCGCGCCACGCCTCCTCCAGCGACCCGAAGTAGCGTTCGAGCAGCCCAAAGCGCATCGCGCCCAGGCGATAGATACGGTGCAGTGCGACACGGAAGGCCAGATCGGCGGGGACGCCGTCCTGGCCAGAACTCGATGAAGCGGTCATCGCTCTAGCCTAGCAAGCCGCGACAATCCGCGAGGCCTCTCGGCCCGCGACGGTCACTTGCCGCTCGTAGGCTCCTCCGCACGCACTCGTCGCACCCGCACGCGCTTGATCCGGCGTCCGAGCACCGACAGTACCCGCAGCGTGATGCGATGGTCTGCGCTCTCAACCTCGTCACCCGGCCCGGCGATCCGTCCCAGCAGCGCCAGCACGAGCCCGCCCACCGTGTCGAAGTCCTCCGAGTCGATCTCCGTCCCGAACAGCTCGTTCAGGTCGTCGATCGGCAGTCCGGCATCGACGATCGCCTCATCCGTCGACACCCGTTGCACCTCGAGGTCCTCGACGTCGTACTCATCGGCGATCTCGCCGACGATCTCTTCCAGCAGGTCTTCGACAGTCACTACCCCGGCCGTCCCGCCGTACTCATCGACCGCGATCGCCATGTGCACCTTGTTGCGCCGCATATCCGCAAGCAGGTCGTCCGCGCGCTTCGACTCCGGCACGAAGTAGGGAGGCCGCGCAATCGCCATCAGCGCCGGCTCGTTGTGGCCGTCGCCGTGCAGGTACCGCAGCAGGTCCTTCGCGTAGATCACCCCGACCACGTGGTCGAGCGATTCCTCGTATAACGGGATGCGGGAGAACCCCGTTTCCGCGATCAGCTTGGTCACATCGGCCAGCGCGGCGTCCACCGGCACGGCCGCCACATCCGGCCGCGGCGAAAGGATCTCGCGCACGGTCTGTTCCGCCATCGCGAGGATGCCACGCATCATCCGCCGCTCCTCGGTCAGTGACTGGTCCTCGTCATCGCTCTCGGTGCGTTCGAGCACCGCCAGCAGTTCGCCGGCCGGATTCGCCTCGGCTGCATCCGGGTCACGGCCGAGCATCCGCACCACCGCTCGAGCGGGCGCCGCGACGCCCCAGCCGATAGGCCCAAACAGCCACTGCAACACGGTGATCAGCATTGCCAATCGGACGCCGGTCGCAGCAGGGCTCACCAGCGCGAACGTGCGCGCCGTCTGGCGCAGCGCTGTGCTGAGGAATAACGCCGTGGCACCGGCGACGACCTCAGCGAAAATGCCCGGTCGCATCGCAATGGTGAAGATCACCACGAGCGAGACGGTCAACGAAATCATCACGATCGATCCGCCCACGGTCAGCGAACGCAGGATCGTCTGGCGCTGTCGGATGTAGTTATCGAGGAGGTCGTTGAGACGTTGCCCCGCAGTCGGGGCGTGGAGGCGTCCACGGCTAATAGAGCCAATCGCAGCCTCGGCGGCTGAGATCACGATCAGCAGCGCCGCGGACGCGACGAGGACGATGAGTGCAATCAGTAGGGTGGTATCCAAGCAGTGTCGGTCCCCGACGGGACCTCAGACCCCCTCACGCTGTGGGCGGACGCGCGCCGGTACACCGAGGACGAGCGTGCCCGCCTCGACGTCGTGCGTCACGACCGCCCCTGCTGCTGTTCGCGCCTTCGCACCGACCGTCACCGGCGCAACCAGCACCGAGTCACTACCGATGAACGCGCCATCACCGATCACGGTGCGGTGCTTATCGACCCCGTCGTAGTTTGCGGTGATCGTGCCCGCGCCGATGTTCACGTCGCATCCGACATCGGAATCACCGATGTAGGAGAAATGCCCCACCTGCGTGCGCGCACCAATGCGCGACGCCTTCACCTCGGCATAGTTCCCGAGGTGCACCTCAGCCTCGATCGTCGATCCGGGACGCACGTGCGAGTACGGCCCCACCGTGACGTCGTCGCCCAGGCTCGAACCTTCGAGCGTCGAGCCACCGATCTCGCAGCGCTCGCCGATGCGCATGTCGCGCAGTACGGCGCCCGGCCCGATCCGGCAGCCGCCACCGATCTGCGACTCACCGAGGATGTGCACACCGGGGAGCAACGTCGTGTCTTCGCCAACCGTCACTCCGGCGTCAATGTACGTCGTGCTCGGATCGATCAACGTCACGCCATCGAGCATCAGTCGCTCGCGAATGCGCTCGCGCATCAGTTGCTCCGCACGAGACAACTCGACGCGCGTGTTGACCTGCTGTGCTTCAGCGGACTCGACGATCGTGTACGCCTGCGCGCCCTCGGGGTGTTCCACCGCGCGCGCAATGATGTCGGTCAGATAGATCTCGCCACGCGGGCTTGGCGCGACTGCCGACAGCGTCGGCCACAGCCACTCCGCGTTCGCTGCGTACAGCCCGACGTTCACCTCGGGCGTGCCGCGCGTCGTCGCGTCAGTCTCGGTCTCCTCGACGATCCCCACGACCTTGCCCATGCGACGCATCACGCGGCCATACCCTGTCGGATCACCGAGGAATGCCGTGAGGAACGTGAGCATCGAGGTCGATGCATCGTGTCGCTGCATCAGCTCGCGCACCGTGCGCTCCGTGAGCAGCGGCAGGTCGCCGTTGAGGATCAACACGCGCGAGGCTGCACCGGCAGCGATGCGACTCGCGAGTGCGGCATGGCCCGTACCTAGTGGCTCACCCTGCGCGGCAATCACGACGCCGGGGATCGAGGCGCGCACCGCCTCGGCCACCTCGTCGTGCGCATCGGCGGTCACGACCACGATCTGCTCGCAGCCTGCCGCGCGGACCGCCTCGCAGACGTGTCGCACCATCGAGCGACCGGCAACCGGGTGCAGCACCTTCGGCAGCCGGGAGCGCATGCGCGTACCACGGCCAGCCGCCAGCACAACGGCGACCCAGCCTGCAGCATTCTGGTGGGCGGTCATAGAGAGGTACTCGGAAGCGGAGGGTCGGCGCTCAGGGTCGTGTTCGCTTCGCGGGGCCACCGGAGACGTTCCCGGGGCAATGACAATGGATGGCAGGACGAGTGCTGAATTCACTCACCTGAGTGAGCCATGTTACACTCCCGCAATTCCTGTCACCAGCCGCTCAGCCGTGATCCGAGGGCCGTTCCGTGACCGTCGATGAACTGCGCGAAGCGTTCCTCAGCTACTTCGAGGGACGTGGACACCGCCGTATCCCCTCGTCGCCCCTCGTCCCGCACGGCGACCCCTCCCTGCTGTTCACCTCGGCCGGCATGGTTCAGTTCAAGCCCTACTTCATGGGCCTGGAGCAGCCGCCGGCGTCTCGCATGACCTCCGTCCAGAAGTGCTTCCGCACCACAGACGTCGAGGAGGTCGGCGACCTCTCGCACCTCACCTTCTTCGAGATGCTCGGCAATTTCTCGATCGCCGACTACTTCAAGAAGGAGGCGATCAGCTGGGCCTGGGACTTCCTCACCAACGTCGCGAAGGTCGACCGCGACCAGCTCTGGGCCACGGTCTACGAGGACGACGACGAGGCGCTCGGCCTCTGGCTCGAGCAAGGCGTCCCGGAGCACCGCGTCCTGCGTTACACCGCGGAGCAGGGAAACTTCTGGTCGTCCGGCGACACTGGCCCCTGCGGACCGTGCTCGGAGCTGCACTACGACTTCGGCGTGACCCCCGGCTGCCCGAACTGCGCCGCTGACACCTGTCACCCCGACATCGGCTGCGGTCGCTTCCTCGAGATCTGGAACCTCGTCTTCATGGCGTATGACCGTCAGGCCGACGGCACGCTGCAGCCGCTGCCTGGCCAGAACATCGACACCGGCGCCGGCATTGAGCGCGTCTCGTGGGTGCTGCAGAACGTGCGCTCCGTCTACGAGACCGACCAGCTGCGCGGCATCCTCAGTCAGGCCGAGGCCATCTCCGGCCGCGTCTACGACCCCGACGAAAGTCCCGAGGTCGCCCGCGCACTGCGCGCGATCACGGAGCACTC
>JBAXNX010000027.1:0-10639 GCA_037133575.1 Chloroflexota bacterium | reverse complement strand
GCACCCATCGAGGCCTGCACGCAGTCGCTCACGAGCGTTTCGATGCGATCGGACGAGTTCGCGCCGAGCACGCGATGCACCTCGGACGGTAGGTCGGCCTCGCTGATCGCCCCCGCTTCGACCGCGTCGTCGATGTCGTGGTTGAGGTACGCGATCGAGTCGGCCAGCTTCACGATCTGACCTTCGAGCGTGCTTGCGTTGCCCCATGCCTCGGCAGCGATAGATTCTCGTGTCTTCGAGTGCTTGAGGATGCCCTCGCGCGTCTCCGCAGTGAGGTTTAGCCCCTGCCCCTCGCGCGCGAGCAGGTCGACGATCCGCAATGACTGCTCGTTGTGGCGGAACCCATCCGCCAGCAGCTCGGCGAGCGCCTCCTCGCCGGCATGCCCGAAGGGCGTGTGGCCAAGGTCGTGCGCCCACGCAATCGCCTCAGCCAGGTCTTCGTTGAGGTTCAGCGCCCGCGCGATCGAGCGCGCCACCTGCTGGACCTCGATCGTGTGCGTCATCCTCGTAACCGTGTGGTCCGAGTCGGGGACGACGAAGACCTGCGTCTTGTGCTTCAGCCGCCGGAACGCCCGCGTGTGGAGCACTCGGTCGCGGTCGATCTGATAGCAGAGTCGCAGCGGCTCCGGCGGCTCCGGGACGGCGCGGCCAGCCGAGGTCGCCTCGCGTGCTGCCCCCAGAGCGAGCGCCGCCTCGCGAGCTTCGAGCATCGCCCGGATCCCGTCGACCATGCGCTCCTCCATTGCCTTCGAGTGTGCCGACCGGGTCGACCTCGAACAACCGGAAGAAGATGTTCTCGCAACCGCGCCCGGATGCGGCTGGCAGGGGAGCCGGTATAATTCGGCTGGTCTTGGGAACATGCTCCGCCCCAGGGAGTTGCGGCACTCCCGAGCGCTGTGTACGGCCCGTCACCGCGTTTGAGCGCGTCTCCGCGGTCCCGGGCACGAGAGGGTGTTTGCCATGACGTCTGCGCTATCCCAGGACCCCGCCGCTATAGGCAAGATGGTCTATCTGTTCGGCAACGGGCAGGCCGACGGCGATGGCGGCATGAAGAACCTCCTCGGTGGCAAGGGCGCTGGCCTCGCCGAGATGAGCCGTGTCGGCATCCCGGTGCCCCCCGGCTTCACGATCACGACCGAGGTCTGCAACACCTTCTACTCGCTCGGCTGCAAGAACCCCGATGGCCTCGAGGAGGCCGCGCGCGCCGGCATCGGCCACATCGAGCGCACCGTCGGCATGGGCTTTGGCGATCCCGAGAACCCGCTGCTCGTATCCGTACGCTCCGGTGCCCGCGTGTCGATGCCCGGCATGATGGACACCGTGCTCAACCTCGGCCTCAACGACACGACTGTTGCTGGCCTCGCGAAGCGCTCGGGTGACGAGCGCTTCGCCTTTGACTCCTACCGCCGCTTCGTCGCCATGTACGGTGACGTCGTGCTCGGCATGAAGCCCGATTCCGCCAAGGACGCCGACCCCTTCGAGGAGCGCCTCGAGGCGATGAAGCACAAGCGCGGCGTCGAGTTCGACACCGAGCTCACCGCTGCCGACCTCAAAGAACTCGTCGGCGAGTTCAAGGCCGTCATCAAGGAGCGCCTCGGCGTCGAGTTCCCCGACGACCCGTGGCAGCAGCTCTGGGGCGCCGTCGGCGCCGTCTTCCAGTCGTGGCAGAACCCGCGCGCCATCGCGTACCGCTCGATGTACGGCTACCCGAGCGACTGGGGCACTGCCGTCACCGTTCAGGCGATGGTCTTCGGCAACCTTGGTGAAGACTGCGCCACCGGCGTCGTCTTCACGCGTCACCCCGCGACCGGCGAGCGCCGCCTCTACGGCGAGTACCTCGTCAACGCGCAGGGCGAGGACGTGGTCGCCGGCGTGCGCACACCTCAGCCCATCACCAAGGAGGACGGCGCCATCGCCAACCTCCCGTCGCTCGAGCTCACGAACCCCCAGGTGCACGGCGAGCTCGTCGAGGCCTGCAACCGTCTCGAGGACCACTTCCACGACATGCAGGACATCGAATTCACCGTGCAGCAGGGCCGGCTCTGGATCCTCCAGACGCGCTCCGGCAAGCGCACGGGTCGCGCGATGGTGAAGATCGCCGCCGACCTGGTCGACGAGAAGCAGATCACCGAGGCCGAGGCGTTGCTGCGCCAGGAGCCTGAGAAGCTCGACGAGCTGCTGCACCAGACCTTCGACCGTGGCGCGACCTTCGACACGATCGCTCGAGGTGTCGGCGCATCGCCGGGTGCCGCTGTGGGCAAAGTCGTCTTCTCTGCTGAGGACGCCGCTGCCTGGGCCGGTCGTGGCGAGGACGTCATTCTCGTCCGCATCGAGACCAGCCCCGAGGACGTCATCGGCATGAGCGTGTCGCAGGGCATCCTCACGGCGCGCGGCGGTGCGACCTCGCACGCCGCTGTCGTCGCCCGCGGCATGGGCAAGACCTGCATTACCGGCTGCGGTGCGCTGCAGATCGATTACCACGCGGAGCGCTTCACCGTGAACGTACCGGGCCGCGGCCCGGTCACGATCCGCCAGGGCGATGTGATCTCACTCGATGGCACCACCGGTGAGGTGATGCGCGGCGCCGTCGCACTGGTCGATCCAGTGCTGCCCGCCGAGTACGAGCGAATGATGTCGTGGGCCGACGGTGCACGCCGTCTGAAGGTGCGCGCGAACGCCGACACCCCCGAGGACGCCGCACGCGCTCGCGCCTTCGGCGCTGAGGGCATCGGCCTCTGCCGCACCGAGCACATGTTCTTCGGCAAAGACCGCATCCTCGCGGTGCGCCAGATGATCCTCGCCTCAGATGAGGCGGGGCGTCGCGAGGCACTCGCCAAGATCCTTCCGATGCAGCGCGAGGACTTCAACGGCATCCTCAAGGCGATGGCCGGCCTCCCCGTCACCATCCGCTTGCTCGACCCGCCGCTGCACGAGTTCCTCCCACAGCAGCCCGAGGAGATCGCGGACGTCGCGGCAGCCCTCGGCGTTGACCGCGCCGAGGTCGAGCGCCGCGTGACGGCCCTCCACGAGTTCAACCCGATGCTCGGTCATCGCGGTGTCCGCCTCGCGATCACCTACCCAGAGATCTACGAGACGCAGGCGCAGGCGATCATCGAGGCTGCCTGCGACCTCAAGGCCGCCGGCGTCGATGTGATGCCCGAGATCATGATCCCGATCGTTGGCCTCGAGGCGGAGTTGAAGCAGCTCCGCGCACAGGTCACCGAGGTCGCTGAGCGCGTGATCACGCAGCGCGGCACCCGCGTCGACTACACCATCGGCACGATGATCGAGCTGCCACGCGCGTGCATGGTCGCCGACAAGATCGCCAACCACGCCGACTTCTTCTCGTTCGGCACGAACGACCTCACGCAGACGACCTTCGGGCTCTCGCGTGATGACGCGAGCCGCTTCCTGCCCGCCTACATCGAGCAGGGCCTGCTGCCTCGTGACCCATTCGTGGAGCTCGACCGCGACGGCGTCGGCGAGCTCATCAAGATCGGCGTTGAGCGCGGCCGATCGGTGCACCCCGACCTCAAGGTGGGCATCTGCGGCGAGCACGGCGGCAACCCGGCCTCCGTCGAGTTCTGCCACAACGCCGGCTTCACCTACGTTTCGTGCTCGCCGTACCGCGTGCCGATCGCCCGCCTCAGCGCTGGTATGGCCGCCGCCGCCGAGCAGGTCTCCGCAATGTCCCTCGCCGGCTAGGCACACCTCGCACACAGCACGAAGCCCGGCCAATGGCCGGGCTTCGTCGTACGCACCAAAGTTCGAGGACTACTCGACCGTGACCGTCTTGGCGAGGTTGCGAGGCTGATCGATGTCCGCGCCACGCTCCAGCGCGATGTAGTACGCGAGCAGCTGCATCACCACCACCGCCACAAGCGGACTCAGCGCCGCCTCGATCTCCGGCAACTCGATCACATCGTCCGCAACGCCGTTCAGCGTCTCGTCACCTTGTGACACGAGTGCAATCACTGGCCCGCGTCGCGCCTTCAATTGCTCGATATTGGAACGCATCTTGTCGTGCAGCTCATCGCGCAGCGCAAGCGCCACGGTTGGCATGTGCTCGTCGATCAACGCGATTGGGCCATGCTTCATCTCACCCGCCGGGTAGCCCTCGGCGTGGATGTACGACACTTCCTTGAGCTTGAGCGCACCTTCCATCGCGATCGGATAGCACCAGCCGCGTCCGAGGAACAGGAAGTGCTCGGCCTGCGCGTACTTGCGCGCGACCTCCGCGATCTGTGGTTCGAGCAGCAGCGCTTCGCCGATCGCAGCCGGGAGATGCTGCGCGGCCTCGACCTGCTCGCGCTCCACGGCGCCATCAAGCGTCCCGCGCATGCGTCCGAGCCAGAGCGCGACCGCGTGAATCGCGATCATCGAGGCCATCATCGTCTTGGTGCTCGCCACAGCGATCTCGGGGCCCATGCGCATGTAGATCGTCGCGTCCGCAACACGAGTCGTCTGCGCGCCATGCACGTTACACACCGTCAACTGCGGGCAACCGGCGGCACGTGCCTCCTCCATTGCTGCGAGGAGGTCAACGGTCTCCCCGGACTGCGACACGGAGATCACGAGCGTGTGCTCGTCCAGCACGGGACGTCGGTAGGTGAACTCCGCCGCGTTGTCGACTTCGGCAGGGATGCGCGCGAAGCGCTCGATGTAGTGCCGGCCCACCATCGCCGCATGCATCGAGGTGCCCATGCCGATGAGCACCACACGCGTGAATGCGCGCACCTGCTCGGCAGTGAACGGCATGTCGTCGAGATCCACGCTCGGCGGGTCGAGCCGGTACCGGCCACGGATCATGTCCAGTGTGCCGACCGGCTGCTCGTGGATCTCCTTGAGCATGAAGTGCTTGAAACGGCCCTTCACGGCCGCCATCGGATCGTAGGGCTGGACCTCGATCGCCTTCATCAGCGGCATGCCTTCGAGGTCGCTGTAGCGCACGGCCTCCGCCGTGATGTCGGCGACCTCGCCAGGCTCGAGGAAGGTGACGTTGCGCGTGTGGGGCAACAGCGCCGCCAGGTCCGAGGCGAGGAATCGCTCGTCGTCGCCGTGACCGATCACGATGCCCCCGGCGTTACCCACGCGCGCCGCGACGATCCGTCCCGGCTCATCCTTCGTGATCACCACGAGCGAGTACGCACCCTCGGTCATCCCGATCACCGCGCGCACCGCGTCCGCGAGGTCGAGCCCGCGCGCGAGCTCATCCGCGACGAGGTACGCGAGTACTTCCGTGTCGGTCTCGGACATGAAGCGGATGCCACGCTCGCGGTAGGGGCGCTGCAGCGACTCGAAGTTCTCGATGATGCCGTTGTGCACGACGGCCACACGCCCTGACGGGTCAAGGTGCGGATGCGCGTTGGCATCGGTAGCGCCGCCGTGCGTCGCCCAGCGCGTGTGCCCGATGCCGGCGCTCGCCGGGGGCAACGTGCCTTCGAGGCGTGACACAAGCTGGTCGACCTTGCCGGCGGCCCGCTGCACAAACAGTCCATCGCGGTCGTCAAAGAGTGCGATGCCCGCGGAGTCGTACCCGCGGTACTCGAGGCGGCGCAAGCCCTCGATCAGGATCGGCCCTGCAGGCCGTTGACCGGTGTATCCGATGATCCCACACATGGGCCGCTCACCTCACTGCGAACGTACCCCGCCACGCACGTAGAAAGGGTAACTCGTCGCCAGTGACTGATGCCAGCGGCCTAACGGCGCTCGCGCTCCTGCCGCACCACCACCACCTGCCCGGCGCTCTCCGGCCCATAGGCCCCCTGGTACGAGGCCGGCAGCATCGAGGCGATGCGCCGCATCATCGCGTCCGTCGCCTGCTCGGCGCCGGAGCTGTCACTCGCGCCGCCGAGGCGGATCGGCTCGCCGAACTCCACTCGCACGCGGGGCCGCTTCCCGGACATCCATGCGAACAGCGAGCCGGGGAGGCGGATGTCCTCGGTGCCCGTGATTGCCACCGGCACCACCGGCGCGTCCGCCAGCAGCGCGACCATCGCCGCCCCCGGCAGCGCCGGGTGCAGCTGTGCATCTTTCGAGCGTGTCCCCTCGGGGAACATCAGCACGACCGCGTCGTGTCGCAGCAGGTTCCGAGCCGCGCGCAGCGCCCCCATGTCCGCCGAGAATCGCCGCACCGGGAACGCGCCGTACGGCCACAGCGCCCACCCGATCAGCGGTGTCTTGAACAGCTCACGCTTCGCCATCGGATGCACGCGCCGTGGCGTCGACGCGGCCACCAGCGGCGGATCGAGCAGGTTGAGATGGTTGGCGACGAGCACGATCGGCCCATCGGCCGGGATGCGCTCAGCACCCACGATCTCCCAGCGCGCGAGCGAGCCAACGATGAGCTTGGTCAGTGCGGTGCTGAGCCCGTAAATGAACCGAGACACCAGTCCGTAGACCGCATGCCTCATACGAGGCTAGTCCCCGTTCGCGGCGCGGTACGCGTCGACGCAGCGTTCCACGACATCGTCGATGCCGAGCATGTCGGTATCGATGATGATTGCGTCGTCCGCAGCCTGCTCGCGGTGAATCGCGCGCTGACCCGTGTTGTCCATCTCGTCACGTCGGCGCGTCTCGTCGAGTACGCGCTCGAACGTCGTCTGCCGGCCGGAGTCGAGCTCCTCGCCGAGTCGTCGCTGCGCGCGCACCATGGCCGATGCCTCGAGGAAGATCTTCGTGCGCGCCTCAGTCAGTACACGCGTCCCGATGTCACGTCCGGCCATGACGATCGACGAGTGGTCCGCGATGGCACGCTGGCGCCGCACCAGCTCATCGCGCACCGCCGGCACACCCGACACAAACGACACCGCGTGCTCGATCTCCAGTGTACGCAGCTGCGACGTCACGTCCTCGCCCGCCAGCACCACGTGTGGCTGGGAGAGCTCCCGCGGCCATTCGAGTTCCATTGCGAGCTCGCGCACCAACTCGATCACCGCATCCGGCTGCTGCGGGTCGATCCCGGCTGCCAGCACGGCCAGCGTGCACGCTCGATACATCAGTCCGGTGTCCACGAATCCGACCTGGAGCCGATCCGCCACAGCGCGGCCCACGACGCTCTTACCAGAGGCCGTCGGACCGTCGATGGCGATGCTGCGGGCCAGCGAGTCAGAGATGGGGTGGCCTCCAGCCGGGTGCGGGGCACGAGCGAGGTAACGGTTGGGGATCATAGGGAGCCGCCGTCAGTACCGTCCACCAGACCGACCAGGACGCGGAGTCGCCGCTCCTCGTCCGCCGTCAGCGGCCGTGAGGCGCCCTCCGCGAGTTCGCCGAGGCTGACGCCGCCCACATCCACGCGCCTGAGGCGAGTGACCGGACAACCCACCGCAGCGAACATCCGCCGTACCTCGCGCTTCTTGCCCTCGCGCAACGAGATACGCGCCCGGGCATTCGGCGCGGGGGCTTCGAGCTCAATGCGGACAGGGGCGGTCATGCCGTCCTCGAGCTCCACACCTGTGCGCAGCCGGTCGAGCGCCTCAGCGCTGGGCTCGCGCCGCAGCTCTGCGACGTAGGTCTTCCACACCTCGTACCGAGGGTGCGTGAGTCGGTGGGCGAGTTCGCCATCGGTCGTCAGCAGCAGCAGCCCCTCGGATTCGAGGTCGAGCCTGCCGACATAACGAAGACCTTGAGGCGCAGCCTGGAGCAGTTCATAGATGAAATGCTCGCCGTGGGGGTCGTACTTGGACACGAGGTATCCGGCCGGCTTGTGCAGCATCCAGACGGCAGCCTCAGCCGCCGCGATCGCTTCGCCATCGACCTCGATGCGCTGGGTGAGGGGGTCGGCGCGCTCGCCCAGTAAGGCGACCCGACCATCAACGGTCACGCGGCCATCGGTGATGATCAGCTCAGAGGAGCGGCGGCTGCCATATCCGGCACCGGCAAGCAGCTTCTGCAGTCGTTCGAGTGGCATAGGAACCTAACGAACGCGTCGCACGCGCTCGCGTACCACGTATTCGGTCACAATCGTGCGCGTCGTATCAGCCACCGAATGCGCCGAGGCCTCTACGGCGCTGCGTCCGAGCGCCGTCAGTACCCGCATCACAGTGGCACGCAGCGCCATCTCGACGCCCAGTCCGGCTACAGCAGCGACCAGTGAGGCCCGCACGACCGGCACGAGGCGAGTCGCCACAGCCAGCGCGAGCGTCTGCCGAGACGAGACGGCGCGGGAACCCCCGAAGAGGTCTGATGGCACCGGTAGGTTCATGAGGCGGCTCCAGGAACAGCGGCTCTCGAGGCATCTCGCATCTCGGGCCGGCGGCACAGCCTACAGCGCGCAGCAAGGCCCGGCCACGGCCCGATTACGGAGCTCGTCCGATGAGTGTGTCGACCTCGGCGGTCAGATCGGCTGGCTGGGCTGCCTGCCCGCTGGCGTCGAGCACGCGCGCCCCGTCCGTCTGCCGCCGCCCGCCCGCAAACGCCTCGAGCGTCGCGAGGAGCAGCGGCGACTCGCGCACCATCCCAACCTGCCGGATCGCCGCGAACAACGGAGACGCCTCGAGCGCTTCATCACTCGCGTCCGTCGCCGCCCCGCTCCACGCAGCATCGAGATCACCCTCGTGCAGCGAGTACCGGCAGAACGCGACCACAGGCCCCATATCCACCTCGGGGATCGCGAGGTGCAGCATCACACCGCTCTCCGCGGCACCATCGCGGATCAGCTCGCAGATCACCTCGCGCCAGGTCCCAGTCGGGCCATCGGGCAGTGCGGGGTGCAGGTTCAGCAGTGCGTGCTTCGAGACGAATTCGGAGCCGAAGATCAGCATGTAGCCCGCGAGCACACCAAGGTCGAACGGGTAGGGCGCCAACGCCTCCTCGATCGCCTCGTCGTACGCGATGCGCCACGCCGGCAGCGGCTCGCCGTGCCGCGATCGCTCACCGCCGTGGCTGCGACGAAACTGCGCCGACGACACGGTGACGAGCGGCACTCCATCAGCGTGCACACGCGCAAAGAACGAGTCGGTCGCGTCGTCCTCACCCGTATCGCGATTGCAGAACACGAATGCAAACCGTGCATCGAGGCTGCCCGAGGCGATCGCGTCGGACACGGCCTGGTACATCGCACGCGACCCCTGGCCACGGCCGGTCGTGAACCATCCCAGGCGGAGCGTCACCGGCTGAAGCCATCCTCGTATTGCTCGCGCAGTGTCTCGATGCGCTGCTCGACGGTTGCGAGCAGTGCCTGGCACCGCTGCGCCAGCACCATGCCTTCTTCGTACAACGTCACTGACTCCTCGAGCGGCAAGTTGCCTTCCTCGAGCCGAGCCGTCACCGCTTGCAGGCGCTCATACAGCGCCTCGAAGCTGTCATCGTTCGCAGTCGTCACAACAACCCCTCGATACGCGCATCGCGCGAGCCATCCCGCAGCCGCAGCGACACGCGCTCGCCGCCGGCCAATGCCGTCGCCGAGGTCGCCACGCTGCCATCCTCGCGCACGACCAGCGCATACCCGCGCTCCAGCGTCGCGAGCGGCGACAACGCCGCCACGCGCGCCTGCTGCGAGGCCACACCAATCACCGCGTGATCACGATGCGCTCGCACCGCACGCGTCATCGCCAGCCCGCGCTCACGCACCCGCTGCTGCAACGCATCGACCGCCGGCAGCGCTCGCACGAGGTGGCGCTGCTGCGCCTCGACGCCTTCGCTTGCGCGCGCCATGTTCCGAGTCGTGGTCACCGTGATCTGCGTCTGCAGCACCGAGACGTGCCGTCCGACCGCCGCACGGTCTGGCGCCACGAGCTCGGCCGCTGCTGAAGGCGTCGGCGCACGCACGTCAGCAACGAGGTCTGCAAGCGTGTTGTCCGTCTCATGCCCGACAGCCGAGACCACCGGCACCGGGCAGCCGAAGATCGCGCGGATCACCGGCTCCTCATTGAACGCCCAGAGGTCCTCCGCAGAGCCGCCGCCACGCGCGACGATCACGAGGTCGACGTTGTGCTGCACCACGCTGCGGATCGCCTCGGCGATCGAGGGCGACGCACCCTCGCCCTGCACGGGCGTCGGCTGCAGCACCAGCGTCGCGAGCGGCCACCGTCGTCCGAGCACATCACAGATGTCGTGCCACACCGCACCCGTCGAGGAGGTCACGACACCTACGCGCTGCGGGAACGCCGGCAGTGCGCGCTTTCGCTCAAGTGCGAACAGGCCCTCGGCCTCGAACCGATCGCGCAGCCGCTCGAACTCCGCAGCCAGCGAGCCCGTGCCTTCCGGCTGCACGAAGTCCACGACAAATGACAGGTCGCCGCGCTGCTCGTACAGCGACAGCGATCCGTACACAACGACTGACAGTCCTTCGGCGAGTGGCATCCGCTGCCCGATGTTGCGGTTGCGGAAGAACGCGCAGCGCAACGCGCCGCGCTCGTCTTTGAGTGTGAAATAGATATGCCCAGAAGACGCGCGGGTGAGATTCGAGATCTCACCCGCGACCCACACCTCGGTTAGGTGCCGGTTGTTCTCCAGCAGCTCGCGCAGATAGCGCGTGACTTGCGAGACCGGATAGACCTCCGGCGGCACGCTAGGACTGCACGCGCTCGATGTAGCGACCCTCGGAGGTGGAGATCTTGATCTTGTCGCCCTCGTTGATGAACAGCGGCACGTCCACGACCAGGCCGGTCTCCATCGTGGCGGGCTTCGTGGCGCCAGT
>JBAXNX010000026.1:0-10755 GCA_037133575.1 Chloroflexota bacterium | reverse complement strand
ATGGGCGGGTGGGCGAAATACAGTCCGGCGCGAGCCCGGCCGCGCAGCGGCCCTCGCGCCCGGCTGTCGCAAAGCGACGCCGTCCGACAGCGTGCCTACAATCGAGGCCGAACCAACGAAGGCTAGGCTCCCCCATGCCCCTCACCAAGCTCGGCATCGTCGACCAGTCCCCCATCCGCGCCGGCGGCACTCCGCGCGAAGCCCTCCTCGCCACCCTCGAACTCGCTCAGGCCGCCGACCGCCTCGGCTACTCCCGCTACTGGGTCGCCGAGCACCACAACAGCCGCACCCAGGCCAGCGCCACGCCCGAAGTGCTCATCCCGCTCATCGCCAACTCGACCTCACGCATCCACGTCGGCTCGGGCGGCGTCATGCTCACCCACTACAGCGCACTCAAAGTTGCCGAGCAGTTCCGCATGCTCGAAACGCTGTTCCCCGGCCGCATCGACATGGGCCTCGGTCGCGCCCCCGGCAGCGACCACCTCACCGCCGCCGCGCTCGCGCACGGCCCCGGCGCGCTCCCGCTCGAGGCCTACCCCGAGCAGATCGCCGACCTCGTCGCCTACATGACCGACACCATCCCTGAGGGCCATCGCTTCCGAGGCATCCGCGCGACCCCCGCCGGCGAGGGCATGCCCATCCCGTGGCTGCTCGGTTCCGCCTACGACAGCGCGCGCTTCGCCGCGCAGCAGGGCCTCGCCTTCTCGTTCGCGCACTTCATCAGCCCGGACGGCGGACCGCGCGTCGTCGACGAGTACCGCCGTTACTTCGAGCCGTCCGCGCTGCTCGACAAGCCGCTCGTCAACGTCGGCGTCGCCGCGCTCTGCGCCGACACCGACGAGGAGGCACATCGCATCGGCATGAGCCGCCACCTCATGCGCCTGCGTCGAGCCGAGGGCCGCCAGAACGCCGGCATCCCCACCATCGAGGAAGCCCTCACCACCGAGTTCACCGACCCCGAACGCGACTACATCGCATACCAGCAGTCGCTCGCCGTGGAAGGCGCCCCCGCCCGCGTGCGCGAGGGCCTCGAGGCGATCGCGGACGACTACGGCGTCGACGAGCTCCTCGTCGTCACCATCACGCACTCGTACGCCGACCGCCTGCACTCGTACGAGCTGCTCGCCAACGAGTTCGGACTCACGCGCGACTAGCCCCGCGACTAGATCCCGAGGTCGACGAACGCGCTCACAATCGTCAGCGCGCCGAACACCACGAACAGTCCCGCGGCGATCTGCCCGATCAGGCGCAACGGCAGCCGCTTGCCGGCGACGATGCCAACCACCACCGCGACCGCATCCGCGAGCACCATCCCGAACGTCGAGCCCAGCCACACCGGCACAAAGCTCGGCTCACGGCCGGCGATCGAGACCGTTGCAAGCTGCGTCTTGTCACCAAGCTCCGAGATGAAGAACGCGATCGCCACGACGCCGAACGATCCGAGCCACGGCACGCGCCGCTCGCTTGTGTCGTCGTCGTCCAGCGAGTCGCCTCGCAAGCTCCACCACGCAAAGCCAAAGAACGACAGTCCGACGAGCACGCGCAGTAGCTCGCCCGGCAGCACCTGATCGATCACGCGCCCAATCGCGACGGATCCGAGGTGCACCACCAGCGTCGCCGCAGTCACGCCCGACAGCACCACCCACCAGCGGTAGCGCGTCGCGAACCACAGCGCGACGAGCTGCGACTTATCGCCCAGCTCGGCAACGAAGATCAGACCAGTCGATAGCAGGAATGCAGACACCCGTGTCTCCCTCGAAAAGGTGCCGGTGTGCCGTGATGCGACGACGAGACGTGCGCAGCCCGACACACGCGACACCGCGTGTGATCAGGCCGAACGTCTCGTCCACCCGCTCGACCTCGAACGATCGAGCCGGACCGCGCCGCCGCCCTCCGGTACTGCAGGAGGAAGCATGTCGACGACGCGCGAGGGACTACTCCCCTTCGGTCACGATCAGCGTACTGACTCGACGGTGATCAGGCGACCCGCGCAGATCTCGCGAAAACTTGGCGAAGATGTACACACATCACGAGGGGCAACTAGCGGTCTGGCTGGCCCTGTGCGCCCGTCACGGCACCGCGAGCGCGCACGCGCTCCGACAGCCAGTACGCCTCGAGCAGTACGATCGTGAGCAGCGCCACGATGGTCGCCACGAGGTACCGCTCGCGCCCGATCGCGATCCCGATGGCTGCGCCGCACCAGATCATCGCTGCCGTCGTCACGCCCGAGACCTGCATGCGGTCGCGCACGATCACGCCTGCGCCGAGAAACCCGATCCCCACGACAATGTTCGAGGCAACACGCGACATCCCGCTCTCGCCGGGGAACAGCACCGACTCCGACGTGAACAGCGTCGCCCCCAGCACCACGAGCGCCATCGTGCGGATCCCCGCCGGATGCCCGCGGTAGTCGCGCTCGAGCCCAATCAGCGCACCAAGCAATGTTTCACGTGAAACAAACTGCGTAAACAGTTTGCGGCGCGTTCGAGGCCCGACTACCGTGCGGCCATGCGCGTCGGGCTCATATCAGACACTCACCTGCCGTCGATCCTCAGGCAGCTCGACGACCTCGGACCCGAGGCGGCGGCGTTCCTGCGCACCGTCGACCTCATCCTCCACGGCGGCGACATCGTCTCGAGGTCCATCCTCGACTGGTGCGAGCAGTTCGCGCCCGTACTCGCCGCCCGCGGCAACCACGACGTGCTCGAAGACCCCCGAGTCATGGACGTCCAACTCCTCACGCTCGAGGGGTGGCGCATCGGCATGGTGCATGACCTGCGCCCAATCGCCGCCTCCCCTGCCGAGCTTTCGAGGCTGCACTTTGGTGGTGCGGAGCTCGATGTGATGATCGCTGGGGACACCCACGTCGAGCGGCTCGAGCATCGCGACGGGGTCGTGATCATGAACTCGGGATCGCCGAACTTGTCCTGGCACAAGGAAACGCGCTGGGGAACCGTCGGGCTGCTCGAGCTAACGCCCGGACGACTCCATGCCGAGATCATTCGACTCGGCGAGACACCGGGGATGCCCAATCCCGGCACAGCTCGACACATGGTGCTCGAGGAGGGACGGCTGGTGGCCGCCTCGCTCAACGGCAAAGCGCTCGACGTCACCTCGATCTAGCGCGGCGCTGTTACGAGTCGAGCTCGATGCGATCGGTGACGACGACCTCGCGGCCGATCGGGTGGATGCCCACCTGCATCTGCGCGCTGACCGAGGGATAGCGACTCGCCGCGTCCCGGATCACGGCCATGCAGAGGTCACCGTGGTACTTGAGGTGCTCCTCGAAGGTATCGAAGAGTTCGAGCGGCATGAATCCTTGTTCGAGTCGCTGCAGGTAGGCCGCCGTGTCTTCCGCAGTGGCCTCCAGTGGTGGAATCAGCCACACACTATCGGGCTCGATCAGATACATCACAGCGTCTTCTGGCAACTCATCGAGCATAGAGCCTTGCAGCACGCCTGCCCGCAGCACTGGCGTTTCCCCTTGTGATGTCATCCAGGTGAAGAACCAACCCGTCGCATTCAGCGAGGCTTCAACTGCCGCCTTGGAGCTGCCGGCCCACGGCATCGCCTTTGCGCGCTCGAACTCATCAAGGACGATGCGCTTGATGTCCTGCACGTATCGCACTTCGTCAGAGACGAGTCGGGCGTTGACGGCATGCAGCACCGGCGCGAGGCCGGCGCCGGTGACGAGCCCGAGATCCGTTTCGAGCACCTTCGAGGTGTTGTCGTCGACGGCGGGCACGGGCCAGGACGTCACGGTGCGCGTGTCGGACGCGAAGAGCACGTAGTGCTCAAAGTGCATCGCGATGCAGATGGTCACAAGGCGAGCCTAGAAGAACGGGAAGTCGGGCGACAGGCCGAGCTCGACGCGGCCGGCGGCTTCGTACGTCATCGGGCCGATCATCACGTGCGCAGCGGCGGTGTGGATGTCGCGGAACGGACGCTCGAGCGCACTCGACATCTGGATCGAGGAGGTCGCAAGCGCGCGGTGCACGAGGTCGACGGCCTGCACGCTCGCGGACATCGCGTGACTGGCAGCGAGGCGCACACGTGAGCGCTGCGTCGGCTCGCCCATGCGCCCGGCGTCGAGCTCGGCCTCCAGTGCTTCGGCGCTGGCGTAGAGGTACACACGCGCTGACTCGACCAGTGCAGTGGCCTCGGCGATCGCGGTCTGCATGCGCGGCAACAAGCTGAGCGGCGCATCGCCCCAGCCCTTCTTGGTGCGCATGAGCTCGGCGGCCGCATCGATCGCCGCACGCGCGACGCCGAGTGCGTGCGAGCCGTGGTTCATGAACGCGAGCGGCTCGACGCCGGGCTTCGCCCACGGCTGGATCGGCGGCGACACGAGCATCTGGAAGCCGCGCGACGCGGGGACGAACGCGTTGGTCACCTCGAAGTCATTGCTGGCGGTGCCGCGCAGGCCGGTGGTGTCCCATGTCTCGAACACGGTGACCGCATCGCGCGGCACGAAGACGGCGCGCGTGACGGTGTTGCCCTCGCCATCCTTGCGCGGCTCGTCGCCGTCGTAGACGACGCACTCGCCCATGAAGTAGGTCGCGTGCGACGAACCACTCGCGAAGGGCCAGCGGCCGGAGACGAGGTAGCCCGGTGCGAGCGACTCGGTCCAGACGGCGCGGCCGATCGGGCGCGCCGTGCCGGCGATGATGCCGCCGTTACCGAAGATGGCGGTGTTGTCCTCATCGCTCATGAAGATGGCGAACATCGCGGACTGCTGTGCGAGCATGACAACCCAGCCAGTCGACGCGTCCGCGTACGCGATCTCCTCGACGGCACGCGAGGCGACGAGCGGGCTGTGCCCCCCACCACCGACCGAGGCAGGCAAGACCATGTGGAACATGCCCGCCTGGACGAGCGCGTCGATGACCTCCTGCGGCACGCGGCGCTCGGACTCGGTGCGGCCGGCCGCGGCGCGAATCATCGGCTGGAGGGCGCGCGCGGCGGCGACCGGATCGATGCTCGTGCTGGTGGACGTGGTAATGGGTCTGCCTCCCGGCGCCGTGCGTACCTCTCTATAGCACGCCGCGCCGAGGGCGAACGCCGAAACGGCGCTGCCTCTCGCCGTCGGCGGAAGTGCGGCGTAGCATTGGTGAGCATCGGTCGGCGGAGGTCACTATGTTCGGCAGCCTGGGTTGGGAAGAGCTCCTCATCATCCTCGTGATCCTCGCGCTCCTCTTCGGGGCGTCGCGGGTGGCGGACCTGGGTGGCGCGCTGGGGCGCGGCATCCGTGAGTTCCGCTCCGAGGCAAGCACCGACAAGAAGGGCGCCGGCGCGATGACCGCCGAGCAGCAGTCCTCGCTCGATGCGCTGACCAAGCTGAAGGACGACGGCGTGCTCACCGACGCGGAGTTCGAGGCGAAAAAGGCCGATTTGCTAGCGAAGCGCTAGCGGCGCCCATCACCGCACACAACAACATGCCCGCTCGCGCGGGCTTTTTGTTGCTCGATTGTTTCGGTGATTCTCGAGCAAACGGCTCGAGGCGGCTCGCCTAGCTCGCCCGGAACAACGCGGGGACGTCGTTCCCGGCGAGCGCGAGGCGCATGCCTTCGGGGTGCATGGCGGCGAGCGGCAGGTGATAGCGGTTCGCGCTGTCGATCATCATCGTCACGTAGTCATCGAGCATGACGACCAGCTCGACCCCCTCGTGCGTCTCGATCACCACAATGTCCTCGGCGAGGCGCTCGTCAGTGCGGGGGACCACGTAACACTGCACAACGGCAGGAGGCGAGGCTTCGAGGGTGGCGATCATGTCGTCCTCGAGCGTGACGTTCTGCGGGGCCAGCCGTTGCTGAGCCAACCGATGACGAACCCGCGTGTGCACTCTGAAGTCCATGCCATCAGTTGTACGGAGATCACGCGCGCCACGAATCGGGCACGTGACGTATACATCGACATACGTCATTCACGCGAGGCTGGAGTCCCGCGACTAGCGCGAGCCGGGACAGGTCAGGAAGCGCCGGCGGGCGTGGGGACTTCCTCGGCCTGACGCAGCACCTCGCTGATCGCGGCGCGGAGGCCGGGTGCGAGGTCGCCCTGGAGACACTTCGGGCAGGTGGGCTCGCTCGGCGCACCCATGTCGAAGAGGCGCACGGTGCGTGGGACGTCGGAGATGGCGAGGCCGCACTTCGTGCGCACGCGGGTGGCGTGATACAGGCGCGGCTCGAGCTCGGTCGCGTCGACGAGCAGCACCCAGTGCCAGTCGTCGGCGAGGTCGTTCATCGCCTTGGCCACAATGCTGACGTCTGCCATCCCTTTCACCATCTCACACCGGCGCCATAGTGCCATAGGCACTTTGGGGTGGGCGGCACGATCGCTGTGTCTGCGGATGACGGCTCACGATGGCGTTCGCAACGCGTCGAGTGCCATCCGCACAACTCGACAGCGTGTAGCGCGCCGTACACTGAGACGCATGAGCCGATACATCCACGCGATGACTCGGGACGAGCTGGTCACGGAGATCCGTGACTTCATCCTGTGGGGCGTTGCGGACGACCACGAGATTCCTGACCCCACGATCCTGCCACCGAGGCGGCTGCGCCCGATGCTCGCGGCGCTGCGCGTGCGCGCGTTGCAGTACCAGCCACCGACCGGGCCGACCCCACAGTCCTAGCCCTCAGTTCACTCGCGGGTCATCCGGATAGAAGCCAAACATCGCGAGGTCGCCCTGCTGGCGCCGCAGCACCTCGTGCCACAGTCGCGACGGGTCCGCAGTGAACGCGTCGCTCGGCAGTGCATCGACGACGAACCATGACTCGCCGAGCAGTTCGCCCTGGAGCTGACCGCCGTCCCAGCCGGCGTAGCCGCTGAAGATGCGGAACTCCTCGACGCCCGAGGTGCGGAGATCATCGACACGGTCGAGGTCGACCATGCCAACGCTGCCGCCCTCACCCTCAAGCGGCGGCGATAGCCACAGTGCCGCGTCGGTGACCTTGCCACGCGCGAGCCCAAACGCCGAGCTCACGTCGACCGGACCGCCATTGAAGACGACGGCAGGATCCGCGAGCGGTCCGCTCCATGCCGGCAGGTAGTCGTTCACCGACGCAGCGAGCGGTCGGTTGAGCACGAGGCCGAAGGTGCCGCCGTCATCGTGCGTGCAGATCAGCACGACGGTGCGCACGAAGTTCGAGTCCTCCAGGATCGGACTCGCGACGAGCAGCTTGCCGACGAGCGACCGCGCCAACGCAGACTCCTCGCACGCCGCACCTCGAGAGAGCGGTTGAGCTCGAGCGACTGGGACCGTGACTGCCAGTAGTAGCAGATGGGGTAGCAGAAGAGGCCGCGAGTGCGGCCTCTTCTTTCGTACCTATGAACTGCCCCGCCGGATGGCGGGGCAGGCGAGTGAAGAACGAACCTACGCCTTGCGGGCGCGGGTCGAGGTCTTGCGAGCGGTCGCCTTCTTGGCGGCCGGCTTGCGCGCGGTGGTCGCCTTCTTGGCGGCGGGCTTGCGAGCCGTCGTCGCCTTCTTGGCTGCAGGCTTTGCTGCGGCCTTACGAGCGGTCCCTGTCGATCGCGTAGTTGCCACTCTTAGATCCTCGCTCTCTCGTCGTCGTTGTGCCCCGAATTGCACAACGTCGTGTGCCGACGACTTATCAGCACGATATCAACATAGATCACAAATACGTTATGTGGTGCAAGCACCAGAACTTTTTTTCGCGTGTTTCATTTTGTGGACAAGGCCCGATCACGATCTCGATCGGGCGATCGGGTCTCGATCAGTGACACGAATCGAGTCGCGATCGATCTGCGTGATCGCGATCAGCGATCGCTGCGCGCCCTGCGTGGTCGGATGTCGACGCGCAGCGCTCGACGCACGCGCACTACTCGACGGTCGCGCGCCGTCGCTCGCGCCACAGGTGATAGACGGCTGGTGCGAGCGAGAGCGCGACGATGAATGCGGTGATGCCGAGGAAGATCGCATCGAGGTTCGGCAGCGCCGTACCGACGAAGTAGCCGAGCAGCACCATCGACAGCACCCAGCTGATGCCACCGACGACGTTGTAGAGGCTGAACTTGCCCCAGGGCATGCCGACCGCGCCGGCGATGGTCGGGGCGAAGGCGCGGACGAACGCGAGGTAGCGCGCGAGGAAGATCGTCTTCCCGCCGTGGCGGTCGTAGAACTCCTTGGCCTGGAGCAGGTGGCGGCGACGGAACAACCTCGAGTCCTCGCGAGCGAAGAGCCGGGGGCCGGCACGGCGGCCGATCCAGTAGCCGGTGGCGTCGCCGATCACGGCGGCGACCATGAGCAGCGGGACGAGGACCCAGATATCGAGGTAGCCGTGGGAAGCGACGAGCCCGGCGGTCAGCAGCAGCGAGTCACCAGGCAAAAAGAAGCCGATGAAGAGCGCGGTCTCCGAGAAGATGATCGCGAACAGCACGGCGTACGCGTATGGGCCGAGCTCCTGCAGGAAATGCTCCGGCCGCAGCAGCGTCTTCACGATCTCGATCAGTCCGTCCACGCTTCGCTCCGCATCGCTGCTCGCACGTTGCGCGCAGGGTACGGCGCGCTGCACTGATGTGCTCGCGTGCCTCTCTCAAATGCTGCGTTGAGGAGTCGTGCAGAGCTCGTATGGGTGCTTGTTACACCTCGATTTTGTGCAGATCGAGGATCAGTGATCCTGGAAGGTGTCAAGCGCGCGCGAGGGGGATCGAACTGGCATCGCGTGCTAGGGTGCCCGCATGTGTCGAAGCATTCAGACACTCAGGCGCACTGGGGCGCCAGCAACGGAAGACGAGATCCGAGCCGCTGCATTGCAGTTTGTCCGTAAGGTCAGCGGCTATCGGACACCGTCTCGTGCGAACGCGGATGCATTTGATGCAGCCGTGGATGAAATCGCTGTGGCCTCTCGGAAACTGCTCGAGGCCGTGACAACAGCGCATTCGCACGAGCGGGTGGAACTCACCGTTTGACGTTCCCCCGGCAGCGATCGCGACATCGGTCGCGTCTTCGCGTAGCCGCGCTCGCGCGGCCGCTGCGTCACGTCGCGCTACTCGTAGCCGTCGTCGGCACAGTGTTCGTCGCCGTGCGCTTTGGGCCGAGTGTCCACGTCGCGCACGCGCAGTCCGAGCTTTCCACCAACCTCGATGTCGCGCATGTAGGGGACTCGGTCACGAGCAGCCTCGACGGTCGGTTGCCTGATGGGGCGCCGAGCGTGGTCGCCGACTCCGGTGTGCTGACCGTGACCACCTCGGTCGTGACGGTGGCGACGCCGGCGGCGAATGTGACGACCTTGAACCCCTCGACGCCTGCTCCGAAGGCTGTGGTCGCGGCAGCGCCGAGTGCGCCCGTGGCAACGGCGGCACCCGCCGTCACGAAGCTCGAGCCTGCTCGCGAGACTGCGGTCCCGGGGCTCACTCGCATCACGGCGACACCGACACCGGCACCTGAGCCAGTGGTGCGCGCCGCGGCTGCCGTGCCGGTCGCCTCGAGGTATGCGTCGCTGGGCGACTTGAACGCTGCGCTCGCGCAGACCCCGTGGCCCGCGGCGCTGTGGCCGTCAGTCACCTCGATCGCACTGTGCGAGGCCGGACTCGATACGGACCGGGACGGGCGTTACGACACGGTGGACACGCAGGCGAGTGGCGCCGGTGGGCGTTACATCGGCGTGATGCAGATTGGCGTCGACCACGTCTTTGCGAAGGCGTACGACCTGCGCTCGCTGGTGGGCAATCTGTCCGCGGCCTACGAGCTGTGGTCAGCTGCCGGCGGATCGTTCGGGCCGTGGGGCTGCCGCTAACCCCTCACTGACTCTGACTCACTGACCTCGAAGCATTGGGACTAGGCGAGCTTGTCCGGCACGTCGATCGCGCGGAGCTCCGTGCGGTAGCGCGGGAGCAGCGCACCGTAGTCGCGCGTGCCCTTCTCGATGACTTCGCGAATGTTGGAGCGAGTCTCGACCTTGCGCGCGGGGATGCCGAGCATCAGCGCGCCCGGCTCGACCTCGCCACCATTCATGACGGCGCCAGCGCCGATGAGCGCACCCTCGCCGATGTGAGCCTGGCCGAAGACCATCGCGCCGTTGGCGACCAGCACGTTGTCCTCGAGCGTCGATTCGTGGACGAGGGCAAAGTGGGCGATCGTGCAGTTCTTCCCGATCGTGGTCTTCTCGTGGATGACGGCGTTGTCCTGCACGCTGGTGCCCTCGCCGATGACGATCGGGCCCATATCGCCTCGGAGCACGGCGCCGGGGAGGATGATCACGTTGGCGTGGACCTCGACATCACCGATCAGGATGGCCTGGTCGGACACCCAGGCTGACTCGTGGACCCGCGGGCGCAGGTCACCAATGGCGTAGTACACGGTCAGCTCCCTCTCGGTCGGACGGGTCGAGGTCAACGACGGCAGCCAGCTCCGGCAGCCGCGCGGCGAGCGTACTCGGATCCGGCGCGTTGAGCGTGATGTGGCCGATCTTGCGAGCGGGCCTCGGCGCCTTGTCGTAGAGGTGCACGTGCGCACCGGGCACCGAGGCGACAGCTGCGACGTCCGGCAGCGTGCCGATGATGTTCGCCATCACCGAGACACCGCGCAGCTCGGTCGAGCCGAGCGGCAGGCCGGCGACGGCGCGGATGTGATTCTCGAACTGGCTGGTTACCGCGCCGTCGATCGTCCAGTGGCCCGAGTTGTGCACGCGCGGCGCCATCTCGTTCGCGAGCAGCGCGCCGTCGCGCTCGAACAGTTCGATGGCGGCGACGCCCACGTACTCGAGCGCGGCGAGGATGCGCGTCGCAGCAGCCTCG
>JBAXNX010000025.1:0-11156 GCA_037133575.1 Chloroflexota bacterium | reverse complement strand
GGCCTCCTCGACCGTGGGGCCGCTGGCGACGACGCACAGCACGCGACCACCGGCGGTGCGGAGCACGCCAGCGTCATCGCGCTGAGCGCCGGCCATGAAGACCTGGACATCGCTGTCGACGTCGCCAACGCCAGTGATCTCGGCGCCGGTCTCGTAGTCGCCAGGGTAGCCACCGGAGGCCATCATCACGCCGACGGTGGCGTCCTCGGACCACTCGACGGGGACCTCGGCGAGGCGGCCGTGGGCCGTGGCATCGCAGATCGCGAGCAGGTCGGAGCGCAGGCGCGGCATGAGCGCCTCGGTCTCCGGGTCGCCGAAGCGGCAATTGAACTCGACAACCTTCGGGCCGTCGGCGGTGAGCATCAGGCCGGGGTAGATGATGCCCTGGAACTTGCGACCGTCCGCCGCGATGGCCTGCAGGATGCGCTCGGTCACGTCTCGTTGGATGGCGCTGGTGGTGGCCGAGTCGAGCCAGCCGGGCGGCGAGTACACGCCCATGCCACCGGTGTTGGGCCCCTGGTCGCCGTCGAAGACGGGCTTGTGGTCGCAGGAGAACGGCATGTGGCGCACGGTGATGCCGTCGGTGAACGCATGCGCCGAGGTCTCGCGGCCGCGCATGCGCTCCTCGATCACGATGCGTGAGCCGGCCTCGCCGAAGTGGCCGTTGACCATCGCGTTCTCGATGGCCTGCAGTGCGTCCTCGACGGTGTCGCAGACCGTGACGCCCTTGCCGGCGGCGAGGCCGTTGGCCTTCACGACGCAGTCGAGGCCGCCCGCGAAGAGCGTGCGCGCGAAGTTGCGAGCCTCCCAAGCGTCCTCGAAGCCGCGGGACCCGGCGGTGGCAATGTTCGCGGTCTGCATCAGCTGCTTCGCGTAGGTCTTCGACCACTCGAGCTCGTGCGCCGCGCGGGTGGGGCCGAAGGTTGGGATGCCGGCGGCGGTGAGGCGGTCGACGACGCCAGCGGCGAGGGGATCCTCGGGGCCGACAATCACGAGGTCAGCCTTGATCTGCTCGGCGTGACGCAGCACCTCGTCGGGATCCGCGGCGCGCAGCGCGATGTTCTCGCCGTAGTCGCTCGTGCCGGCGTTGCCCGGGCCGATCCAGAGCTTATCGAGCAGTGGCGACTGCGCGAGGCGCCACGCGAGCGCGTGCTCGCGACCACCGCCGCCGAGCAGCAAGACACGCATGCTCATTCGAAGAATTCCAGGCGCGTGTCGCGGATGCGCTGGGCGACCGTGTCGAGGTCGCGACGTGCGGTGGCGACCTCGGAACGCAGCGTGTGGAGCTCGCGCGCCGCGGGCTCACTCAACTCGAGGATGGTTATGGGTGTGCCGAAGGCGCGCAGTGCGCGCTCGGCGTTGCTGATGCGGCGGTAGGCGTCACCCAGGCTCTGGGGTACGGCGGCGCCATCAAGCACTGCAACTACTCCCACTCGATAGTGCCGGGCGGTTTCGAGGTGATGTCGTAGACGACGCGGTTCACCTCGGACACCTCGTTCACGATGCGCGTGGAGATGCGCGCGAGCAGGTCGTACGGCAGACGCGCCCAGTCGGCGGTCATCGCGTCCTCGGCGTTCACGCAGCGGAGCGCGATGCAGTAGCCGTAGGTGCGGAAGTCGCCCTGCACGCCGACGGTCTTGGTGTCGGTGAGCACGGCGAACGACTGCCAGAGGTCGTAGTACATCGACGCGTTCTTGATCTCGTCCATGACGATCCAGTCGGCGGCGCGCAGCACCTCGAGCTTGTCGCGCGTGACTTCGCCGATCACGCGGATGGCGAGGCCGGGGCCGGGGAACGGCTGGCGGTAGACCATCTCGTCGGAGAGGCCGAGCTCCTTGCCGACCTTGCGGACCTCGTCCTTGAAGAGATAGCGCAGCGGCTCGATGAGCGTGAATTGCATGTCAGTCGGCAGGCCGCCGACGTTGTGGTGCGTCTTGATCTTCACGGCTGCGCTGCCGCCGCTTGAGGCGGACTCGATGACGTCCGGGTAGGTCGTGCCCTGGCAGATGAAGTCGACGCGACCGAGCTTGTCGGCCTCATCCTCGAACACGCGGATGAACAGCTCACCAATGCGCTTGCGCTTGGTCTCCGGGTTCGTGACCTCGACGAGCTCGGCCAGGAAACGGTCGACGGCATCGACGTGCAGGAGCTTCATGTCCATGTGCTCGCGAAACGTGGTGACGACGCGCTCGGGCTCCTGCGCTCGCATCATGCCGTTGTCGACAAAGATGCAGGTGAGCTGGTCGCCGATCGCACGGTGTACGAGGGTGGCCGCGACGGCGGAGTCGACTCCACCGGAGAGCGCGCAGATCACCTTGCCGTCGCCGACGCGCTCACGAATGTTCTTCACCGACTCCTCGATGAAGTTCGCGGCAGTCCAATCGCCGGCGCAGTGCGCGACGTTGAACAGAAAGTTCTGCAGCAGCTGATCGCCTTGCGGCGTGTGCACGACTTCCGGGTGGAACTGAATGCCGAGGTGGCCTGCCGTGTCCGCCATGACAGCGACGGGCGAGGACTCGGACTGCGCGATCGAGCGGAAGCCCGGCGGGAGATCGACGACCTGGTCGCCGTGAGACATCCACACTGGCATCGAGGCAGGGAGGCCGGTGAGCAGCGGGCTCTCGGAGTCAGAGACGGTGATCACGGCGTGGCCGTACTCGCGGTGTGCGGCAGGTGCGACGCGCCCGCCGAGCGTGTGTGCGAGTAGCTGCATGCCGTAGCAGATACCGAGCACAGGCAGCTGCGAGCCGATCACGAATGCGGGCAGCGTCGGCGCGTCGGGCTCGTACACGGAGGCGGGGCCGCCGGAGAGCACGAACGCCTTGATGCGGAGATGGTTGAGGTTCTCGGGCTTGGTATCCCACGGGACGAGCTCGGAGTAGACGCCGGCCTCGCGGATGCGCCGCGCGATCAGCATCGAATACTGCGAGCCGTAGTCGAGGACGACGACAGCTTCGGGCGCGTTGGGTGCCGGTGTGAAGATGTTGCCTGGCTCGCGCGCTCCGGCAATCTCGAGGTACGCACCGACCTCGGTGTCTCCGGAAGTGCGGATCCGCGGCGCCGAGCCGGCGGCGGCCTCTGTCGATTCGACCATGGCGACCTGGTTCCGAGGGGGAGGACCTCTAGAGGCTGATCCTAAGCGGGCCCTATAGTCGGGTCAACGAATCCAGTAGCCTCGGACGCCTGCGCAGCGCTACCGGGCCGTGTCATTTGTGTGCCTTGGGCGGGAGTTGCGGCGTGCCCATCGTTGGTCCGGACCGTATCGACGAGGTGATCGATGCCCTCAACCGGGGCCTGATCGTTGGGATGCCGACGGACACGGTCTACGGCCTCGCTGCCCGCGCGAACGATCCCGAGGCGGTGAAGGGGCTCGGCCAGCTCAAGGGGCGGAACCCGAACCAGCCCGTGGCGGTGCTGTTTGATGACGTCCGCGATATCGACCCCTATATCCGGGCCAGCAACGCGTTCGTCAGGTTGTCGGCGTTCTGGCCGGGGCCGTTGACGCTGGTCGTCCGATCCAGGCACTCCAGCGCGGAGCGTTTCCTCGCGACCGAGGAAGGCACCGTGGGGGTGCGTCAGCCTGCGGACGACCTCGCGCGTCAGTTGATCCGGGGCGCCGGCGGCGTGCTGGCCGTGACGAGTGCGAACTGGACGGGCGAATCGGCCGCGACCAGTGCTGCCGAGGTGGCCGCCGCATTCGGTGAATCGATGTTTGTGCTGGACGGCGGGGTGCGCTCGACGCAGGCCGCCTCGACGGTGGTAGACGTCACTGATGACGAGCCGAAGGTGCTACGCGAGGGGCCGCTGTCGCGCACTGACCTCGGCATCGACGACGCCTCGTGACACCGCTTCGGCCGCCGAGCCTTAGGCGGCTTCGACAGCAGGCGCAGGGTGCTGCGGGGATGGGCGCGCGAGCGGCAAAGGCGGCGGCACTGGCGGCGAGCCACCGTGCTTGGCCGGTCGAGGATGGGCGGATCACCGTCCGTGGCCTCGAACGGCCGGTTGAGATCATTCGCGACCGTTACGGCGTGCCCCACATCTACGGATCGTCCGAGGCCGACGCGCTGTTCGGGCAGGGCTTTGTCCACGCGCAGGACCGGCTGTTCCAGATGGACTCGATGCGCCGCGCCGCTGCGGGCAGGTTGGCCGAATGGGCAGGGCCTTCTGCGGTCGCTGCCGACCGGATGCTGCGGCGGCTCGGGTTCGTGGACATCGCCGGGCGTGACCTCGCCGCAGCGAAGCCGAGCGAGCGTGATCTGCTCGTCGCGTACACGGCGGGGGTGAATGCCGGGATCGTGTCGTTGCCGACGCTGCCGCCTGAGTACGTCTTCCTGAACGACACACCCGAGCCGTGGCACCCCGAGCACACGATGATGCTCGGACGCTTCGTGCTGTTCTCGTTCGCGGCGGACTGGGACACCGAGCTCGTGCGCGAGCGGCTGATCGGCGCGCTCGGGCCGGAGCGCGCGGCGGCGGCCGAGGTGCTGACTCGTGCCGCGGGGTCGACGGTGACCGGCCTGCCGGCGCAGGCGGCCGAACGGATCGTCGAGGCGTATCGGCTGGCGCGTTCGTTCGGCATTCCGGGCGGGGCGGGCTCGAACGCCTGGGCGGTGACCGCCGAGCGCAGCCTGACCGGCGGGCCGCTGCTGGCGAGCGACCCACACCTCGAGTCACGCATGCCGGGGCTGCTGCACGTCAGTCACACCGTCGGCGGGCGCTTCAACGTGATCGGGGCGAACTGCCCCGGTGTGCCGCTCGTTGCCATGGGACATAACCGTGACCTCGCGTGGGGCATCACCGCGGGGCTCGCGGACGTGAGCGACTGCTACGTCGAGACGATCGATCCGCACAACGAGACGATGTACGCGACGCCCGAGGGCTACCGCACCGGCCGAACGCGCATCGAGCAGATCGTGGTGCGCGACAGCGAATCGGTCGAGGAGCGCGTGCTGGAGACGCGGCATGGGCCGGTGGTGGGGCCGGTGATTCCCGGCGACGATCGCGCGGTGGCGCTGCGATCGACCGGCCTCGAACTAGGTGATCCGCTCGGGCCGGTGCTCGACCTATGCCGCGCCACGACCGTCGAGACGTTTGACGAGGCTGTCAGTCGACGGCCCGGCGTGACGTTCAACTACATCTTCGCGCACCGCCTTGGACGCATCGGGTACCGGATGTCCGGGAGCATTCCTCGCCGCGAGCCGGGTGCCGGGCTGCTGCCGCACGACGGCGCGAGTGCGGGCGAGGTGCCTGGGTACATCAGCGCGGACGAGATGCCGCGCCAGCTCGACCCCGAGCGCGGATACGTCGTGTCGGCGAACCAGGATCCGGGCGTGCTCGCCGATGTTGGCGAGGACTTTTGCGAGCCGGCTCGGGCTGACCGCATTGCGGCGCTGATCGAGGCGAGTGCGAAGCATGGCATCGGATCGTTCGCGGCGATTCAGACTGACCAGCGCTCCGAATTGCTCGTGCGGTTCCGCGACGTAGCGGTGCCGCTGATCGCGGACCACGAGCTGGCCGGGATCGCGGCGGTGTGGGACGGGCGCGTGCAGGCGAGCAGCGCGGCCGCGGCGCTCCTCGAGAGCGCGTTCCGTGCGGCGAGTCATGCACTGGCGCGCCGGCTTGCGGGGCGCGACGAGGCGCTGCTGCTGGGGCAGGGCATCGGTGTGCCGTTCGCCGGCTCGTCGTTCAGCATTCGCGCGCAGGGCTGGGTGCTGAGGGCACTCGAGTCTGCCTCGCCACCATGTTTCGAGGACGCGGCCGACCGCGACCGGTTGCTACGCGCGGCGATCCACGAGGCGACTGAATCGCTGCGGAAGCAGCTCGGCGTGGAGCCGGGGAAGTGGACGTGGGGGGCGCTGCATGTGTGGCGACTGCCGCATGCGCTCTCGGCGGTACCGGGACTGGGCAAGTGGTTCTCGCGCGGGCCGTACCCGCTCGGTGGTGACTTGAACACGGTGTGGCAGGCGTCGCTGTCGCTGGTGCGTGACACCGACGCGGCGGGCATCCTGCCGGGCTACCGCCAGATCGTGGACCTCGCGGACATGGACCGATCGCTGTTCCAGCTCTCGACGGGGCAGTCGGGCATTCCGGGGCATCCGCGCTATGGCGACTGCATCGAGGAGTACCTCGCAGGCCGGTACCGTCCGCTACTGTTCACGCGCGGCGCGGTGGAAGCGGCCGCGGAGCACACGCTGACGCTGGAGCCCGCATGACGGCGCCCACCTTCGAGTCCCTCGACGCACGGATCGACCGCTACCGACCGCTGGTACTCAAGGAGCTGCGCGCGATCGTCGGACGCGATCCGGCGGGGCTGTATGCGTGGATGCGCTACCACATGGGCTGGGAAGACCAGAGCGGCGCGGCCGAGCAGGCATCGCCCGGAAAGATGCTGCGCTCGACGGCGGTGCTGCTCGCGGCGGAGCTCGTTGGTGGCAATGCACACCTCGTCGCCGTTGCGGGCGCAGCGGTCGACCTCGTGCACAACTTCTCGCTGCTGCACGACGACATCGAGGACGACAGCGCGACGCGACGTGGGCGCTCGACGGTGTGGACGTTCGCCGGCGTGCCGCAGGCGATCAACACCGGCGACGGTATGTACACGCTTGCTCGACTCGCGATGCATCGACTGACGCGCGCGAGCGTCGCGGACCGACTGGTCGTGGCGGCGATGGCGGAGCTCGATGAGGCGTGCATGCGGCTGGTCGAGGGGCAGTACCTCGATATGCGGTTCGAAGCGCGTGGCGATGTCACGCTCGATGAGTACGTGACGATGGCGTCGGGGAAGACCGCGGCGATGTTCGCGGCGCCGTTCGCGATCGGCGCACTGGTCGGCGGGGCGAACTCGGACGTTGTGGACGCGTTCCGCGAGTACGGACGTCATGTCGGCATGGCGTTCCAGGTGCTCGACGATGTGCTGGACTGCTGGGGCACCGCACGTCAGCTCGGCAAGGAACCGGGCGGCGACCTGCTCGCGCGCAAGAAGACGTACCCGGTGCTTGCGGCGCTTGAGGGCGTGGGTGGTGCCGAGCGCAGCGCGCTCGCTGCCGCGTATGCCTCGAAGGCTGCGGCTGACGAGGACTATCGGGTGCTGGCGGCGCTGGTCGAACAGGCCGGTGGTCGCGCCGCCGCCGAGGCGTACGTCGACGAGCAGGTGCGGCTGGCACAGGCGGCAGCGAGTCGTGTCGGTCTCGATGGCGCCGAGCTCGGGCTGCTCGATGAGTACCTCCAGACGGCCACCGGGCGGCGTTAATCGCACAATTACGCCCTCACAATCGCGTGCTAGGGCGGTGTGGCGGGTTGTGGTAGCGTGCCCGCGGTAGATTCGTTTTGCTCCCGTCAGCTCGGAGATCGCCGTGAAAAAGAAGACGATTCGTGACGTCGATGTGCGCGGCAAGCGCGTGTTGCTGCGCGTCGACTACAACGTCCAGGTGGTCGACGGACGCGTCGTTGACGACATGCGCCTGGTCGAGTCGCTGCCGACGATCCGCGCACTGCGCGAGGCCGGCGCGTGCATCGTGGTCTGCTCGCACCTTGGCCGCCCGAAGGGCGTCGACGCATCGCTGAGCAATACGCCCATCGCGCGGCACCTCACGAATCTGCTCGGCTTGCCCGTGCAGACGGCAAAGGACTGCATCGGGGACGAGGTCGAGGCGCTGACGCGCGCGATGAACCCCGGCGACATCCTGATGCTCGAGAACGTGCGCTTCCACGACGAGGAAGAAGAAAACGACGAGGCGTTCTCCGCGGCTTTGGCGAAGCTCGGCGATATCTATGTGAACGACGCGTTTGGCACCGCGCACCGCGCGCATGCCTCGACGGTCGGTGTGACCAAGCACCTGCCGGCGTACGCGGGGCTGCTGCTGGAGCGCGAGGTTGACTACCTCAGTCGTGTGACGGAGGCACCGGAGCGGCCGTTCGGGATCATCCTTGGCGGCTCTAAGGTGTCGGACAAGATCGGGATCCTCGAGAACCTCGTCGAGAACGCCGATGTGATCTGCATCGGTGGCGCGATTGCGAACACGTTCCTGAAGGCGCGCGGTATTGATGTCGCGGACTCGCTGGTAGAGAACGAAGGCCTCGCGGGGGCACGCTACATCATGGCGCTGGCGGAGCACCGTGGTGGCATCGAGATCGTGCTGCCCTCGGACGTAGTAGTCGCCTTCGGCGGCGCTGACGCCGAGCACGTGCGCACCGTCTCGGTCGCGCAGATTCCTGTGAACTGGCGCGTGCTCGACATCGGTGCTGGCACGGTGCAGGCGTTCGCGAACGCGCTGCGCCCGACAAAGACGGTGGTGTGGAACGGGCCGGTCGGCCTGTTCGAGCGTGCACCGTTCGACCGCGGGTCGCTCGCGGTCGCGCGTATCGTTGGTGAGTTGAACGCCACGACCGTGGTCGGCGGCGGCGAGACCGCCGCGGTGGTGCGTCGCGCCGGCGTCGCGGACCGCATGTCGCACATCTCGACTGGTGGTGGTGCGTCACTTTCAATGTTGCAGGGCAAGTCCCTCCCCGCCGTGGACGCGCTGCTCGACTCATAGCTCGGAGCATTTGTGGAAATTGATCTGATTCGTCGCCTCTCTGCGCCCAACAGCACCAAGGTGGTGCTCTGCGTCCTCGATGGACTGGGGGGCATGCAGGGGCCGCGCGGCCGCACGGAGCTTGAGGAGGCGCACCCGCGTCACCTCGACCGCCTCGCGGAAGAGGGCATCAGCGGGCAGACCGTCCCGGTCGGGCTCGGCATCACGACGGGTTCGGGCCCGGGGCACCTCGCCTTGTTCGGGTATGACCCGCTGGTCTACGAGGTCGGCCGTGGCGTGCTCGAGGCAACCGGCATTGACTTCCCGCTCGGACCGGACGACCTGGCTGCGCGCGGCAACTTCTGTACGGTCGGTGCGGATGGACTGATCACCGACCGCCGCGCGGGACGTCTCGCCACTGAGAAGACCGCCGAGATCTGCGAGCTGCTGCAGCGCGAGGTGCACCTCGATGGCGTCGAGATGTTCATCCGACCCGTGCGTGAGCACCGCTTCGCGCTCGTGTTCCGCGGGACGGGGCTGAGCCCCGAGCTGAACGAGACCGACCCGCAGCGCGAGGGCGTCGCACCGCTCGAAGTCGTCGCAACAGCGCCGGCCGCCGAGCGCACGGCTGCACTCGCACGCGAGTTTGTGACGCAGGCGCGCAAGCTGATCGGCGACCGTGACCAGGCCAACGCGCTGACGTTGCGCGGCTGGGCGACGCCGCCCTCGCTGCCGCAACTGCCGGAGCTCTGGAAGCTGCGCGCGGCGGCGATCGCGGTCTATCCGATGTACCGCGGGCTTGCACGCCTCGTGGGCATGGACGTGCTCGACAGCGGGACGAGCTTCGACTCGGAGCTCGAGACGCTTGCGAAGCACTGGGACAACTACGACTTCTTCTTCATGCACTACAAGTACACGGACAGCGCGGGCGAGGACGGTGACTTCGCGCGCAAGGTGAAGGCCATCCAGGACTTCGATGTGCGTATCCCGGAGATCATGAAGCTCAACCCGAACGTGATCGTGATCGCAGGCGACCACTCGACGCCGGCGGCGATGGCGGATCACTCGTGGCATCCCGTACCGACGATCATCTGGGGCGACCATGTGCGCCAGGATGATGTGCATCACTTCAACGAGCCCGAGACGCTGCATGGCGGCCTCGGGATCTTTCCCGCCAAAGAGTTGCTGCCGCAGGCGTTCGCACACGCGCTGCGGCTCTCGAGATTCGGAGCCTGAGATGGCACGCACACCGATCGTGGCCGGCAACTGGAAGATGAACCTCGGCCGCACGCCGGCTCGAGAGCTGCTGACAGCGCTCAAGGGCTCGCTCGCGGGCATCGAGGGCGTCGACATGGCGGTGTGCCCGCCGGCGCCATGGATCGGCGACGCCGCGGACATCCTCGCGGGCACCAAGATCGGTGTCGGGGTGCAGAACGTGTACTGGGAGGCCCAGGGCGCGTTCACGGGTGAGCAGAGCGCGGCGCAGCTCGCGGGTGTCGTGGACTATGTGATCATCGGGCACTCTGAACGCCGTCACGTATTCGGCGAGACGGACGAGGCGACCAACAAGAAGCTCAAGGTTGTGCTCGAGCTTGGCATGCAGCCGATGCTCGCCGTCGGCGAGCTGCGCGAGGAGCGCGAGGGCGGCCGTACGAACGACGTGCTGCGCCGGCAGCTGATGGCGGCCTTCGAGGACATCTCGAGCCTGCCTGAGGGGTTCATCGTGGCGTACGAGCCAGTCTGGGCGATCGGCACAGGCCTTACGGCAACGCCGGAGATCGCGCAGATGACCTGCGCGGACATCCGCGCGATCGTCGCGGAGCGCTACGACGCAGCCACTGCCGAGAGCTGTCGCATCCAGTACGGCGGATCGGCGAATGCCGACAACGCCGCATCGCTGGTCGGGCAGCCTGACATCGACGGTCTGCTCGTCGGTGGCGCTGCGCTGCAGGCTGAGTCCTTCACGAAGATCTGTCAGGCTGCGGCAGCCGCGAGCTGACCACGATCGCCGAACGGCGCGTCGTCGCCATCGTCGGAGCGACCGCGTCGGGCAAGACCTCTGTCGCGGTTGCAGTCGCGCAGCACCTCGATGTCGAGGTGCTCTCGGCTGACTCGCGGCAGGTGCGGGCGGGGATGGTGGTCGGGACCGCGGCCCCGACACTCGCGGAACAGGCCGCGGTCCGGCATCACCTCGTGGGTCATGTGTCGGTGGACGCCACGTACACGCTGGCGGACTTCCTGCGTGAGGCGCGGTCGGCTCTCGATGACATCTGGGCACGAGGCAAGACGCCACTCGTCGTTGGAGGCACGGGGCAGTACGTGTGGGCGCTGCTGGAAGGCTGGCAGCCGCCGGCGGTCGAGCCTGACCTCGAACTCCGGTCGGAACTCGAGGCACAGCTGGCCGCTGAGGGGGTCGGGGCGCTGTTCAGGCGGTTGCAGGCGCTCGCGCCGGAAGCGGCGGGGCGGCTTGCGGATCCTCGGAATCCACGGCGCGTGATCCGAGCGATCGAGGTGGCGACCGCCGGGGCGGATGCCCCGAGCATCGAGCCGCCCGACTTTGCCTCGAGCGTGGTGGGGCTCGACTGGCCTCGGGAGACGCTGCACGAGCGGGCGGACGCGCGGGTGGAGGCGATGTACGCGGCC
>JBAXNX010000024.1:0-11246 GCA_037133575.1 Chloroflexota bacterium | reverse complement strand
GACACGGTGCGCGAGCTGTTCACGCGCGCCGCCGCGCCCGCTAACGTCGCCGTCGTCGAGGGCGTCATGGGCTTGTTCGATGGTCACGCCGATGGCACCGGCTCGGCCGCACACCTCGCACGCTTGTTGCGTCTGCCGGTCGTGCTGGTCGTCGATGCGCGCTCGATGGCGCAGTCTGCCGCGGCGCTGGTGCTCGGCTTCCAGCAGTTCGACCCTGCCGTGCACATCGTCGGCGTGATCCTGAACCGCGTCGCGAGCGAACGCCATGCGCGAGTCTGCGGCGAAGCGATCACCGCGCGCACTGGCCTGCCGATCCTCGGCGCGATCCCGCGCACCGAGGACGCCACGATCCCGGAACGCCACCTCGGCCTGGTGCCGGACGTCGAGTCGCCCGCTGCCGACCGCTGGTTCGAGGGACTCGCGCAGCTCGCGGCGACACACCTCGACCTTGATGCCTTGCTCGCATTGAGCAACGAGGTCGAAGCAGCGCCTGTTCCGCATCCAGTCTTCCCGAACGCGCCCACCTCCCCGCGTGCCCGCATCGCGATCGCGCGCGACGAGGCGTTCCACTTCTACTACCAGGACTCGCTCGACCTGCTCGCAGCGCATGGCGCCGAGATGCACCCGTTCAGCCTCCTTGCGGACGGCGACATCCCGGAGTGTGACGCCATCTACATCGGCGGCGGTTTCCCAGAGCTGTTCGCCGCCGACCTCGCTGCCAACGAGGCGATGCGAGGCGCAGTGCGTGCGTCCGCGGCGCGCGGAGTGCCGATCTACGGTGAGTGCGGCGGCCTCATGTACCTCGGCGGCGGCATCACCGACTTCGAGGGACGCCGTCACGCGATGGCGGACCTCGTCCCTGCCGAGTCCGTCATGGCGGGCTCCCGCCTCACGCTTGGGTACCGCGAGGTCGAGTCGCGCGGCACGCCGCTGCTCCCGGCCGGCGAGCGCATGCGCGGTCACGAGTTCCACTGGTCGGGCCTCGCCGCACCCGCGGCTGACGACAGCGCTGCCTATCGTGTCCTCGACCAGGACGGTCGCGCCGACGGCTACCGCGTCGGCTCCGTGACCGCCACCTACGTGCACGCCCACCTCGCGTCGCGCGCCGACCTCGCTCCGAACTTTGTCGCCACCGCTGCGGCGTTCCGAGGCACGCAATGACCGCCCCCGAAGCGATCGCGTTGCCTCGATCGAGCGCGCGCCGGCGCGGCAGCCTCGGTCCGTTCGCACTGGCGTGGCTGCTGCTCGCTGTCTTCGCCGTGCTCGCCACGATGCTTGGCACCACTGACATCCCGGCGAGCGCTGTGTTGGGAGCAATCTGGAACCATCTGCCCTTTATCGGCGGAGGCGTGGCCATCGAGCCCGGCTGGGAGCGCATCGTGATCGACGTGCGTCTGCCGCGCGTCGTCACAGCGGGCCTTGCCGGGGCTGCGCTCGCCAGCTCCGGTGCGGCGTATCAGGGCGTCTTTCGCAATCCGCTTGCCGATCCGTTTCTGCTCGGCGTCGCATCAGGAGCAGCGCTTGGCGCAGCGCTCGGTATCGTGCTGCCGATCCCCGCGCTCGGCTACGCGGCCGTCCCCGTGCTTGCCTTCGCCGGAGCCGTGATCGCAGTCGTGCTTGCCTACACCGCGTCGAGGACCGCCGCGGCCGTCTCGAACACCTCGCTCATCCTCGCTGGCGTCGCGATCGCGGCCATGGCTGGTGCGGCGACCTCGTTCATCCTGCTGACCGCTAACGAGCGCGCGCTCACGATCTTTGGCTTCCTCTTCGGCTCCTTCAATGCCGCGAGCTGGCCGCGCGCGCTGACTGCGCTCCCGTACCTCGTAGTGGGCATCGCCGTCCTGCTCGTCTACGCGCGCGTGCTCAACGTGCTGCAGCTCGACGAGGAGCAGGCCAGCCAGCTTGGCGTCGATGTGTCGAGGACGCGCTTCGCGGTACTCGCCGCCGCATCGCTCACCGCCGCGACCGCCGTTGCCATGGCCGGTGTGATCGGTTTCGTCGGCCTCATCGTCCCGCACGTCGTGCGCATCGCCTTCGGCGTGGACTATCGCCGCGTGCTGCCGCTCTCCGCACTGCTCGGCGCGGCGTTCCTGATCGCTGCCGACATGCTCGCGCGAACGGTGCTACGTCCGCAGGAGGTGCCGGTGGGCATCGTGACCGCGATGGTCGGCGGCCCGTTCTTTCTCGCCCTGATGCGCTCACGACTCGGAGCGCTGCGATGACTACCGCCACCACGACCGGCACGCTGCTGCGCCTGCATGACCTCGAGGTGCGCATCGGCGACACCACGATCGTGCGAGGTGTGAGCCTCGAGGTGCGTCGTGGCGAGGTGCTTGGCCTCATCGGCCCCAACGGCGCCGGCAAGAGCACGCTGCTCCGCGCCGCGACGGGCCTGCTCCCGCTTGCGCACGGCACCGTCGAGGTCGCTGGTGCGCCGCTCGACCAGCTCGATCGCCGCGCCCGCGCGCAGGCCATCGCCGTCGTGCAGCAGATCCCGGAAGCGCCGCCCACGATGCGTGTCGCCGAGCTCGTGTTGCTTGGCCGCAATCCGCACCTCGGCCTGCTCGCGCGCGAGTCCGCACATGACTACGCCGTCACGCAGGAAGCGATGGAGCGAGCCGGCTGCGCAGACCTCGTGGATCGCATGCTTGGCACGCTCTCCGGTGGCCAGCGCCGTCGCGCCTTCATCGCCCGCGCGCTCGCGCAGGAGGCGTCGCTGCTGTTGCTCGACGAGCCCACGGCGAACCTCGACGTGCAGGCGCAGTGCGAGATCTTCGAGCTCGTGCGCAGCCTCGCTGCCGACGGCGCGGGCGTACTGGTCGTCGTGCACGACCTCACGCTTGCCGCGACCTACTGCGATCGCCTTGTACTGCTCGCCGCAGGCAGCGTCGTCGCCGAAGGCGCTCCGCACGAGGTGGTGACGAGCGCGAACGTTACGCGCGTCTACGGTGACTGCGTGACCGTGATCAACGACCCATCGCACGCTGCACCGATCGTGGTGCCCGCGCGTGCGGGGAAGCATCGAATGGAGGCCAGTCATGACGACTGAGCAAACAAGCACCGGTCACACCTCGGGCGACCCAACGCGTGAGCGTGCATCCGAACGCCACGACGAGGATGAGATCGAGCAGCCGCAGGCGCGTTGGGAGGGCCTGTTCAAGAAGCGGAATCCGCTCGTGCTGCTCTACACCGGCAACGGTAAAGGCAAGACCTCGTCCGCCCTCGGCGTGACGATGCGGGCGTGGGGGCGCGGCTGGAAGATCTGCTGGCTGCAGTTCATCAAGTCGAAGACCGCAAACTACGGCGAGACGCGTGCTGCCGCCGCGATGGGCATCGAGATGATCCCGCTCGGCGATGGCTTCACCTGGCTCTCGAAGGACATCGAGAAGGACAAGGCACTCGCCCGTGAGTGCTGGGCGCTCGCGCGCGAGAAGATCTATTCGGGTGCGTACGACCTCGTAGTGCTCGATGAGATCACCTACCCCGTCGCCTACGGCTGGCTGCCCGTCGACGAGGTGATCGAGACGTTGCGCGGCCGACCCGAGAACGTGCACCTCATCCTGACCGGCCGTAAGGCCGACCCCGCGCTCATCGAGTTCGCCGACCTCGTCACCGAGATGACCGAGATCAAGCACCCGTACAAGAGTGGCATCAAGGCCCAGCCAGGAATCGACTTCTAATGACCTACGGCGACGACCGGTCGCTGCTCAACGCCACCATCGAGGCGATCCGACCGCCCGACGACAACGCGATCGCCGCATCGCGCGAGCGACAGGGTCAGCTCACCAAGCCCCCCGGCTCGCTCGGCCGTCTCGAGGCGCTCGCGGAGCGCATCGCCGGCATCACTGGTCAGTCACGGCCACATCTCGACAAGCGACTCGTGGTCGTCGCCGCTGGTGATCATGGTGTGACCGCGCAGGGTGTGTCCGCCTATCCCGCTGAGGTGACCGCGCAGATGGTCGCGAACTTCCTCCATGGCGGCGCCGCCATCAACGTGCTCGCGGCCCATGCCGGCGCTCGAGTGCGTGTCGTGGACGCCGGCGTCGCCGCCGAGACGCCGCTCGATCCGCGACTCGTGCGCCTCCGCCTTGCGCCGGGCACCGAGGACTTCACGCAGACTCGGGCGATGACGCTGGAGCTCGCCACCACCGCGCTCGCCGCAGGCATCCGTCTCTTCGAGTCCGAGCGCGCTGCGGACGGCGTCGACATCGTTGCGTGCGGCGAGATGGGCATCGGCAATACGACGTCTGCCGCTGCGATCATTGCGACCGTCACTGGCCGTCCCGTGCGCACGGTCACTGGCCGTGGCACCGGCATCGACGACGAGCATTTCGAGGCGAAGGTCGGCGTGATCGAGCGCGCACTCGCGCTGCACCGTCCTGATCGCACCGATGGCCTCGAGCTCCTCTCGTGCATCGGTGGCCTCGAGATCGGCGTACTGGCCGGCGTGTACCTCGCTGGTGCTGCGGCCGGCGTCCCGGTCGTCATCGACGGCGTCATTTCCAGCGCTGCTGCGCTCATCGCCGCTGCGACCGCGCCGGCCTCAACCGCCGCGATGCTGGCCAGCCACCTGTCCGTCGAGCCGGGCCACATCGCCGCGCTGCAGCACCTGCACCTCGAGCCGCTGCTCGACCTCGGGCTGCGGCTCGGCGAGGGCACCGGCGCGGCGCTGGGCATCACGCTCTGCGTCGCCGCCTGCCGCCTGCTCGATGAGATGGCCACATTCGGAGAAGCCGGCGTGACTGAGTCCGACGAGGTCGTCCCGCCAGAGTCGTAATCGTTGTGAAGCGTGCGGCCGTGGTCGCTCCGCGGCGAGCGCCCCATACTGCAAAACGCGACTGCACGCTCGCAGCACGGAGCCGTCATGTCCCTGTCCGCCGCCCTCATCGCGCTCGAGTTCCTCACGCCGCTCCGGCTGCGCGCGGTGGAACGGTGGAGCGACCGCGGCTTCGGCGAGGCACTCGGCTGGTTCCCACTCGTCGGCATCCTTCTTGGCTTCATGTTGCTCGGCATCGATCGCACCCTCGCGCACCTGCTTCCGAGCGCGCCCGCATCGGCGCTCGTGGTTGCAGCGCTCGCGCTGCTCTCCGGTGGGTTGCACCTCGATGGCGTGGCCGACACCGCCGACGGCATGGCGGTCCAGGGTGATCGAGCGACGCGCCTCGGCGTGATGAGCGCCGGTAACATTGGCCCCGCTGGCGTGATGGCGCTCGCACTCGTCTTGCTTGTTCAGTGGTCTGCGATCGCCACCCTCGACACACCGATGCGAGGTGCTGCGCTGGTGATCGTACCAGCCCTCGGCCGCTGGGCTGCGACCCCGGTCGCCGTGTTGTTCCGTCCCGCACGCCCCCGTGGCATCGGTCACGCGCTGCAGCAGGGCGTCTGGCCGATCGCGGCGCCGCTCGGCAGCGTCCTCATGCTGATCGCATGCCTCGTGCTCTTCGGGCCCGCAGGAATCGCGCTGCTGGTGGTCGCCGCCGGCACCTCCGTCCTCGTCGCAGCCGCCGCGGCGCGCCTGCTCGATGGCGTCACCGGCGACACCTTCGGCGCATCGATCGAGGTGTCACAGGCCGTCGTCCTGCTCTTCCTCGTCGCCTGCGCGCAGCGCGGGTGGCTCACCCCAAACTTCCTCGGGTGACCGCCGCATGATGCGAGCCATCTCCTTCGCCGCCGGTGTCGCGCTCGACGACCGCTGGGGCGATCCACCGACGCATCTGCACCCCGTCGCGTTGCTCGGCAACGCCATCAACGCACTGCACGCACGCGCACCTCGAGGTGATGACGATCGCTTGCGCTATGGCGCGATGACCGCGCTCGGCTTGCCGCTCGCTGCCGCCGCCGTCACGGTGCTCGCGAGGCGCATCGCAGCGCAGTTGCCACTCGGTGGCGCGCTCTTCGATGTGTTGTTGCTCGACGCGACGAGCGCGCTGCACACGCTGCTGGCTCGTGCGCTCGAGATCGAAGCAGCCCTCCAGGCCGGCGACATCGAGGCTGCGCGCAACCTTTGCGGCATGCACATGGTCAGTCGCGACACCTCGACGCTCACGCCGGCGGAGGTCGCTGGCGCGACCATTGAATCCGTCGCCGAGAACCTCTCCGATGGCGTCGTCGCGCCGTGGCTCGCGTTCGCACTCGGTGGCGCGCCTGCCGCGGTCGCCTACCGCGCCGCGAATACGCTCGACTCCCTGTGGGGCTACCGCAACGCGGAGTTCGAGCTGCTTGGCAAGGTCGGTGCGCGTCTCGACGACGTGTTGAACATCATTCCGAGCCGGCTCACCGCGCTCGCGATCATCGCGGCGGCTGCAGTCCCGCGTTTTGGTGCGCACGCAGACGTGCTCGAAGCGCTCGCCTGCTGGCGCACCGATGCACAGCGCACGGCGAGCCCCAACGCGGGGCACCCGATGTCCGCAATGGCTGGCGCGCTCAACGTCCGACTGGTGAAGCACGGTGCGTACACGCTCGGCGATCATCATCGTGATCCCGAGACCGCTGACATCGGCCGCGCCGTCCGCCTGACGCGTGGCGCGGCATCGCTTGTGGGCGCTGGCTTGCTCGGCGCGCTCGTTTTGACAGGAGCCCGTCCGTGACCGATGTGGTGCATGGCGGTTTGCATGCGAGTGAGCTCGAGTCGCTGGGCATCGATCCGCTCGACGTCAGCGACCTGTCCGCGAACCTCAACCCGTTCGGCGCGCACCAGCACGTCCTGAGCAGCGCGCGTGAGGCCGATGTCCGCCATTACCCCGAGGCGCACGCTGAGTCCTTGCGTGACGCACTCGCCGCCTTCGCCCGCGTCGAGCCCGCGCAGTTGCTCGTGACCCCCGGCTCCACCGCTGCGCTACATCTCGTCGCGCGTGAGTTCCTGCGCGCAGGCGACACCTGCGCGCTCTGGCCGCCGACGTTCGGCGAATACGCCGCAGCGATCGAGGCCACCGGTGCCACGGCGCGCGAGTACCGCGCGACAGCACCTGACTTCGCCCCGGTGCGGGACATCGAGCCTGCCCCGCTCGGCATGTTCTGCAACCCCAACAACCCGACCGGTACCTACCTTGACCGCGCGAGCATCGAGGCAATCGCGGATCGTCTGGGCGGTCCGCTCGTGCTCGACGTCGCGTATGACCCGTTCGTCGAGGCCGATAAGTGGGATGCCGACGCACTCGTGCGCGACGGTCGCAATGTGCTCGTCGTGCACTCGATGACGAAGCTCCACGCCGTACCGGGCATCCGCCTCGGCTATATCGTCGGTCCGGAGGCGCACATCGCACGGCTGACTGGGCTGCAGCCGTCGTGGTCGGTCGATGCCACTGCGATCGCCGCCGGGCACGCCATGCTGACCGTCGACCGCGTGCAGCGCGAGGCAACGCGTGACGTCACCCGCACCCGTGCGCTCATTGCGAGCGAGCTCACCTCTCGAAACATCGAGGTCGTCGAAGGTCGAGCGAACTTCATGCTCGTCCGTGTGGGCGATGCTGCTGCGATCCGTCTCGCCCTCCTGCGTCGAGGCTTCGCAGTACGCGACTGCGCCTCGTTCGGCCTCCCCGAATGGATTCGCATCGCTGTGCCCGTCGAAGTGGCGGCGCGCCGTCTTGTGAATGCACTTGTTGCTGTCCTCGCGGAGCAAGGCGCGTGACTGCGCCCGTGCTGATGGTGCTCGGTACCGCCTCGTCCGCGGGCAAGTCCGTCATCGTCACCGCGCTCTGCCGCATCGCGCGCCAGGACGGCCTGCGCGTCGCGCCGTTCAAGGCGCAGAACATGTCGAACAACGCGGACGTCACGCCCGATGGCGGCGAGATTGGCCGCGCGCAGTCCGAGCAGGCCGCTGCCGCCGGTATCGCACCGACCGTCGAGATGAACCCCGTGCTCCTCAAACCACAGGGCGACCGCACCTCGCAAGTCGTCGTGAACGGCCATGCCGAGGGCATCCTCCGCTCCGTCGACTTCATCGAGCGCAAGCGCGACCTCTGGCCGCATGTCGAGCGCGCGCTCGCCTCGCTGCGCTCGAAGTACGAACTCGTGATCGCCGAGGGAGCCGGTAGCCCTGCGGAGCCGAACCTACGCGCTGGCGACATCGTGAACATGCGGGTGGCGTTGCACGCCAACGCGACCGTGCTGCTCGTCGGCGACATCGATCGAGGCGGCGTGTTCGCGCACCTCGTCGGCACGATGGAGCTACTCGCCCCCGAGGAGCGCGCGCTGGTGCGCGGCTTCATCATCAACCGCTTCCGTGGTGACCCGTCGCTGCTCGCACCTGCCATCGAGGACCTCGAGCGCCGCACCGGCGTCCCCGTGCTCGGAGTCGTCCCCTACCTCGAGCACCTGCGTGTCGCGCAAGAGGATGCCGTCGTACTCGAGCGCGCCGAGCCTGCACTTGAGCAACCTGGCTCCGTCGATATCGTCGTCGTGCGCCTGCCACGCATCGCGAACTTCGATGACTTCGATCCACTCGCCGCCGAACCCGGCGTGCGAGTCCGCTACGTCGCGCGCCTCGAGGATCTGCACGAGCCAGCACTGATCATCATCCCCGGCACGAAGGCGACCATCGCTGACCTCGAGGTGTTGCGTGCGAGCGGTCTCGCCGACGCCATCGTCGAGCGTGCGCAGCGCGGCACGCCTGTGCTCGGCATCTGCGGCGGCTACCAGATGCTCGGCGAACGTCTCGCCGATCCACTCGGCTCGGAGGCCGCACCGGGCACCGAGGTTGCCGGACTGGGCCTGCTGCCGCTCGACACGACCTTCGCCGCCGACAAGATCACACGCCGCGCTACCGGCACCGTCGTCGCCTCGCACGGCCCGTGGTCCGCTGCCGGTTCCGCCGTCGAGGGCTACGAGATCCACATGGGCCGCACTGAGCCACTACCTGGTGCACAACTCGCGCCACTGCTGATGCTCGGTGAGCACGAGGACGGTGCGGTACGCGCCGATGGGCTTGTGGCGGGCTGCTACCTCCACGGCCTCTTCCACAACGAGAGCTTCCGGCACGCGCTGCTGGGTGCGCTCGGCTGGCAGGGCCCTGGCGCGACGCCTGCCTTCGACCGCGAGCGCGAGTTCGACCGTCTCGCGCAGCACGTCCGCTCGTACCTCGATATCGAGCGCATCCGCGCGATGGTTTTTCCCGACGTTACCGTCGAGGCGACACGTGGCTGATCTGCTCTTCGTCACGGGCGGCGCGCGCAGCGGCAAGAGCCACTTCGCCGAGCACCTCGCAGCGCAGACGGGCTCGCCCGTCGTCTACATCGCCACGATGGAAGCACTCGACGACGAGGTGCGCGCGCGCATTGCGCGTCATCGCCATACGCGCCCCGAAACGTGGACCACCGTCGAATCTCCACTCGACATCGTCGAGGCGGTGCGCAACGCTCCCGCCGATGCGTGCGTGCTGATCGACTGCCTCTCGCTCTGGGTCTCGAATCGTCTGCTCACGCTCGGCGAATCGATGACGCAGGACGCGCTCGACACGCTTGAGTCCGCGCTGGAGCGAGACATCGAGTCGCTGCATGCACTCGCTGCTGCACGCAACGCACCGCTCATCCTCGTAACGAACGAGGTGGGCAGCGGCCTCGTCTCGGAGCACGCGCTCGGACGGGCCTATCGCGACCTGCTCGGTCGTGTGAATCAGCGTGCGAGCTCGCTCGCGACGCATGCATGGCTGCTCGTGAGCGGCCGAGCGCTCCCGCTCCCGCCTGCCGACTTCGAGTGACAAAACGAAGCCCCGGAGATGCTCCGGGGCTTCGTGCGGACTTGTTCGAGACGTGGGCTACTGCCCAGTCCACTCCCGCAGCGTCGCGGTGACGTCCATCGCCTTCCCGGCCCGAATCACCGAGAGCTTCACGCTGTCGCCGACCTTGTAGCCGTCGACCGTCTTTGCGAGCTGCTCGATCGTCGTCATTGGCTTGCCATCAATCGCGGTGACGACGTCGCCACCAGGCGGCAGCACGCCAGCAGAGCTCGCTGCCGCGGCAGCCTTGAGGCCGGCACGCTCCGCCGCGCTGCCAGCATTCACCGCCGTGACGTAAACGCCCTTCTGCGCGTCAACGCCGGCTTCCTTCGCATTCACCGTGTTGAGTGTCACGCCCGCCACGCCCAGCTGCGGGTGCGTGATTGGCTTGCCTGCGATCATGTCCGGCAGGAACCGCTGCGCGGTATTCGAGGAGATCGCGAACCCGATGCCGACGAACACGCGCTGGCCCGTCGGGTTCTCGATCGAGGTGTTCACGCCGATCACGTTGCCGTCCGCGTCGAAGAGCGGGCCACCGGAGTTGCCCGGGTTCACCGCCGCGTCTGTCTGGATCACGCCGCGCACGGGGCGTCCGGTGATGCCACCCTCTGACTGACGATTCAGCCCGCTCACGATGCCCGAGGTCACCGTGAACTCGAGCGAGAACGGGTTGCCGATCGCGAACACCGACTCGCCGACGCGCACGTCGTCCGAATCGGCGAACTTCGCAGGCACGAGCAGGCTCGCGGGCGCGCCCGTCACCTGCACGATGGCGAGGTCGTTGCCGGGGTCCGAGCCGACCACCTTGCCCGGCAGCATCGAGCCGTCGGTGAACTCGACGCTCACCTGCCCGGCGCCGTCGATCACGTGGTAGTTGGTGAGGATGTTGCCGTTCTTATCGAGCACGATGCCGGTGCCGAGGCCTTCGCCCTGCCGCTGCCCGTTGCGGTTGGTCACCACCGTGTTGATCGCGACCACTGAGGGCTTCACGCGATCCACGAGGTCAGGCAGATTCCCGATCGCAGAGGTGCCACCCACCGGCAGTGTTCGGCCGTTGCCCGAGCCGCTCGATGCGGCCGCAGCCGCAGTCGCCGTCGAGGCAGGTCCGCGTGCACCGCTGCGCGTCGCGATGATCCCGCCGATCAGCATGGCGAGGACGATCAGGACGCCCAGCCCAGCCGGGCGGATCCACGATTGCCAGCTTTTGATTCCCATATCACCTCCTGGGCGTTATCAGCCCCTGTGGTGATTGTCGGCAACACCCGTCAAACACCCGTCGTGCAAATGTAAAGCGCGTACAAACCTGCGCCATCCCCGCACTAATCGAGCACTAGCGGTACGTATGCGTCCCCTCGTAGAGGGCCAGTGGGCCACTGACTGCGCCTGGCGAGAGCTCTACACCAAACGCCTGCGCGAGCGATACCGCCGCACGCCCCATCACGAGATCGCGCAGGCTGCGTCGAGGATGCACGATGCGCACCCGCCGCGGAGCCCCGCTGCGCTCGACTGCCCAGTCGATTGCATCCTCGATGTC
>JBAXNX010000023.1:0-11342 GCA_037133575.1 Chloroflexota bacterium | reverse complement strand
CGGAGGAATACGTGGAGATCTCCTGGCTCGGCTATGGCTGCGTGCGCGTCCGCGCTCGCACCGCCGCCGTCGTGATGGACCCCTATACCCGCGAGGGCGGGCTCGACATGAGCCGTCCCAATGCGGACATCGTGACCGTGAGCCATGACGACCCCCGTCACAACAACGTCAGCGGCGTCCGCGGCGAACCGTTGGTCATCACCGGCCCCGGCGAGTACGAGGTTCAGGGCATCCAGATCCAGGGCATCCGCACCTCGCTGAAGAGCGCGACCCTGCCCCTGGACGGCCCAGCCAGGGACCGCAACATCGCCTTCGTCTTGGAAGCCGAGAACCTGCGCGTCGTCCAGCTCGGCAGCATCGGCGGCCCTCCGACCTCCGAGGAGGCCGAGGAACTGCAGAACGCAGACATCATGTTCGTCACCATTGGCCCCGACGGCCTCAGCGCCGACGACGCCGCGCGCGCTGTGCGCATCCTCGAGCCAACGATGATCATCCCGGTCGGCTACGGCACGACTGGCACCGAGGATCTGGATCTCAAGGCCTTTCTCGTCGCCAGCGGCATCGCGCCGGAGGCGCCTGTACAGCGCTTCTCGGTGCAGTCGAAGGGCAGCGAGACCCAGCGCGTGATCCTGCTCGACTGTCGCGGCGCCTAGCTCACCGACCAACCACCCGGCCCACAAACACGAAGTCCGAGGCGATTGCCTCGGACTTTGTGGTGCTGCGCCCGTCGGTTCGGACTACGGCAGGTAGAGCATCGGGTTCTGAATCGCACCGTTGAGCATGATCTCGAAGTGCAGGTGCGGGCCGGTCACGCGGCCCGTCGAGCCGCTGGTCCCGACGAGCTGGCCGGCCTCGACGAACTTACCGAGCTTCACTGAGATGTTCGAGAGATGCGCGTAGCGCGTCTCGAAGCCCTGGTCGTGGCGGACGATCACGTTCAGGCCGTAGGAGCAGCAGGGGTCGCCACCGGCGAACACGACCTGCCCGGCGCGCGCCGCAGCGACCGGCACGTACGGCGCCTCAATGTCGATGCCGAGCGGGTGGCTCGGACCATAGAACGAGGTGACCGAGTTCACAACCGGCCAGATGAAGCCGGCACGCGACTCGGGCCGCGAGACCACCGAGGGCGCTGACGCTGCGGCAGTTGGCGCGACGGCAGCGGCGAGCACGCCCGGCTGCGGGCGCAGGCTCGGTGCCGGACGCGGCGCAACCTTGCCGCCCGGCACGAGGATCGTGCCGCCTTCTTGCAGCAGGTTCGGGTTGTTAGCGAGGCCGTTCGCGGGGAACGAGATGATGTCGGCCGTCTTGGCGCTGTACTGGCTGGCGATGTCGGAGAGGGTCTCGCCAACCTTCACCTGGTGCAGGATGCCCTCGACGCTCGGGATCTGGAGCTTGCCGCCGACGGCGAGGATGTGCTGGTCGGAGATGATGTCAATGTTGTTCCAGAGGATGTACTGCGAGTCGATGCCGAACCGGGACGCGATGCCCGATACCGTGTCGCCCGCCTGGATCTCATAGCGATAGAAGAGCGGCAACTGCTCCTGCGTACGCGACGCGGTCACGGTGCCGTCCGCGCGAGCCGCCGAGGCTCGGTCCGAGAGTGCCGTCAGCGCCTGCTGCGTGCTGTCGGATGCTCGGAGCACCGTGTCCTGGCGCGACGCCGGCGACTGCACGCTCAGCGGGATCGCGGGTGACTCCAGGCGAGTGACGGTGGTGACCGGCGCCGACGAGGCGACGCCCGGCAGCGAGAACGGCCCGACCTGCAGCACCAGCAACTCGGGGTTCGAGGCAGCCGCCGGGAAACGGCCGATGATCAGGGTCAGTGCGAAGAGCGCGATCGCAACGAGCGCGTGTGCCCCGACGCGGAGATGCAAACCCCGCCGTGCGGCCTCGATGCGCGGGTAGCGCTGGGCTCGCAACAACGTGCGACTGAGTCGCCGCCGCTCAGGCGGGAGAAGGGTTCCAGTACCAGAAATAGGTCTGCCCCCGACGGAATCCGTGCCCAGCGACTCGTCTGCAACCCGAGGCTGTCACCCGTTCACGCTCTGAACGTGGCGCGATCCTACCACGCTCACAAGCCCCCACGCTCCTTGACAATCCACGAGGAATACACCCGAAATCCCCAATTGTGTGACGAATTATTCAGCTCAGAGGCCTCATTCGGACGAGACCGGCTGGGGCTGGCTCGCGCCAGCCGCCGGCCTCGAAACGCTCGCACCGAGGACGAGCGGCACCACGGCGGCGAGTTGCAGCGCGGCGATCATGGCGAATGGCAGGAGCACATTCCCCGTCGCGTCTGCGACCAGCCCCGTGCCCCAGGAGCCGATCCACCCCGCGATGCTCACGGCGATCACCGTCACCCCCGTGAGCCGTCCGAGCGACGCATCGCCGTATGCCTCGGCCTGCAGCAGCCCGTTCAACGGTGAGAGCAGTCCAAGGGACATCCCGCCAATGACTGCGAAGTAGAACGCGGTCGGAGCCCAGCCACGTTGTGCGGCGAGCACGAGTACCGAAAGCACGCTGGTCGCAGCGAGCGCGTAGCACAGCGCCATCGCCCGGTGGATGCCAAGCCGCGCGGTGAGGGAGCCAGGAACACCCGACCCAGGATCTGGAACCCGCCCCTGGCTCCGGCAAACGAACTCGCCGCGGCGAGCGAGAGGCCGGCCACCTGGAGAGCACTCACCTGGTGCAGCAGCAGCGCGTGGTTCGCCATCCCACCAATCGCCATGACCAGCAGGACGCGCTGCACCGAGCGCGTTCGGAGCGCGCGGCCCCAACTCGTCCCAAACTCAGCGGCACCATGTGCGAGAGAGCCAGCGGGGGCGCGGACGAACAGCGCCGCGGGCACGATGCAGATCCCGGCAGCCAGGACGAGCCAGCGGATCGCGACACGCCATCCAAACGCATCCACCAGGCCAGCCGTCAGCGGCGAGAACAACGGTGCCGCGAGAGCACCGATGAGCGTGAGCAGCGAAAGCGCCTGCGCGCGCCGCGAGGCATACAGCCGCACGGTCGCGGGCATCGTCATCGAGTAATACAGGCCACCACCGAATGCAGCGCTGCCGATCGCCCAGAAGACCACGAACGCCCAGGCCGTCGGTGCGATCGAGGCCAGTAGCAGCGCCGCGCTCCCAACCAGCAGGGCCGGCAGTAGGACAAATCGGCTGCCACGTCGATCGAACTCGCGACCCGCGAGGAGCGCGACAGGGCCCTGGAAGAGAATGCCGACGGCGTATCCGCCCGCCAGCGTGCCGGATGACCACCCCTCGCCGCCAGCGATCGCTGGCAGGAGCGTGCCAATCGCGTACTGCGCGAGACCGTAGGCACCGATGGTCGCGAGGCCCAGCAGCGCAACAGGAACCCAGGCCAGGACTTGATCGCGCCGGCCCAGGTGAAGCATCGGCGTCGGAGGAACCGAGCCTAGATAACCTCAGACTTGAGGGTCTGGAGGAACTCGCCGTTCGACTTCGTCTTCGACATGCGCTCGAGCACGCGCTCGGTCGCGTCCGTGCCCTGGTCGCCGACCATCGCGGCCATGCGCCGCAGCAGCCAGACGTTCCGCAGCGTCTCCTCGTCGAAGAGCAGGTCCTCACGACGAGTGGACGAGGCAAAGATGTCGATCGCCGGGTAGACGCGCTTCTCGGCCAGGCGCCGGTCGAGCCGTAGCTCCATGTTACCGGTGCCCTTGAACTCCTCGAAAATCACGTCATCCATGCGCGACCCGGTCTCGACGAGGCAGGTCGCGATGATCGTCAGCGATCCGCCTTCCTCGGTGTTGCGGGCCGAGCCGAAGAACCGCTTGGGCGGGTACAGCGCGATCGGGTCCATACCACCGGACAGCGTGCGGCCACTCGTCGGGATGGCGAGGTTGTACGCACGCGCCAGGCGCGTGATCGAGTCGAGCAGGATCACGACGTCGACGCCGCCCTCGACCAACCGTCGAGCACGCTCAATCGCCGCCTCGGCGACGCGCGTGTGGTCCTCGACCGGCTCGTCGAACGTGCTGGCGATCACCTCGCCGCGCACGGAGCGCTGCATGTCCGTGACTTCCTCGGGGCGCTCACCGATGAGCAGCACCATGAGGTGGATGTCCGGATTGTTGTTGCTGATGCCGTGCGCAATCTGCTTCAGCAACATTGTCTTGCCGGCCTTCGGCGGGGAGACGATGAGGCCGCGCTGCCCACGCCCAACAGGCGAGAACAGGTCAACGATGCGCTGGCTCAGCTCGGAGGAGTCCGACTCCAGCATCAGCTGCCGGTTCGGGAAGATCGGGGTGAGGTTCTCGAAGAACGGGCGACGCTTCGCGTCCTCGGGATCCATGCCGTTCACGGCCTCGACGCGCAGCAGGCCGTAGTACTTCTCGGAGTCCTTCGGCTGGCGCACCTGGCCGGTGACGTAGTCGCCGTTGCGGAGGCCGAAGCGACGGACCTGCGACTGCGAGACATAGACATCGTTGGGGCCGGGAATCAGGCGCTCACCGCGGAGGAAGCCGAAGCCATCGTCCACGAGGGAGAGCACGCCGCCGGAGAAGATATTGCCCTGGCGCTCGGCCTGGTGCTGGAGGATGCGGAAGACGAGCTCCGGCTTGGGAAGACCAGCCGCGTTCTCGACATTGAGTGCGTCAGCGGTCGCGACGAGCTCTTCGCGGGGCCGACGTTCGAGCTCGGCAATGTTCAAGCTTGGGACCTGCACCCGCTCCGGACGCGATGGCCGCTCGCCACGCTCCGAGCGCTCGCGCCCGTCGCCATCTGGCTCGCCGCGGTCGCGGCGGTAGCCTCGAGGTTCACGAGCGGGGCGCTCATCGCCTCGTTCGCGATCATCCAGGCGGTCTGTCGGCCGAACTTCGACGGCGCCGTCTTCGACGACTTCCTCGATGATCGGCTCGTCTTGAGGATCAGTAGGCGCACCTGCGGCGCGCCCGCGTGCGGGACCACGTGCCATATGTGTAGATACCGTGTACTAGGGGTCCTCGTTGAGGAGTGAGAGAAGGAGGACCGAGACGATTGGGATGCGCACAGTGTAGCCGACGCCTCAGAAGGCTACAAGACGGCCTTTGTGACGACGGATCACACTGGCTGGTACTTCGCAGCGTCGGCGAGGAACTGCTGGATCCCAGAGTCCGTGAGCGGGTGCCGCAGCATCCCGAGCAGCACGTTCGAGGGCAACGTCGCGACGTGCGAGCCAGCCAACGCCGCCTCGGTGACGTGGCGCACGTGACGGATGCTCGCAGCGAGCACCTGCGTCTCGATCTCGTGGCGCTCGAAGATCTCCACGCAGTCGCGCACGACCTGCATGCCGTCCTCGCCAAGGTCGTCGAGGCGACCCACGAACGGCGAGACGAAGGCCGCGCCCGCGCGCGCTGCGAGCAGCGCCTGGTTCGCCGAGAAGATCAGCGTGGTGTTCACGCGGATGCCCTCAGCGGACAGCCGCTTGATCGCCTGCAGGCCAGCCTCGTTCAGCGCGACCTTCACCACCACATTGGGGTGCCAGGCGGCGATCCGCTTGCCCTCGGCGACGATGTCGTCCGCCTCGATCGAGACGCACTCGGCCGAGATCGGCCCGTCCACGACCTCGCAGATCTCGAGCACGCGGTCCTTGTACTGGACACCCTCACGCGCAAGCAGTGACGGGTTCGTGGTGACACCGGAGATCACGCCCATCGCCGCAGCGCGGCGGATCTCATCGATGTTGGCAGTGTCGAGGAAGAGTTCCATCGATGAGCTCCTTCTGGCGCGACGCGCCGCTAGAACGGACGGAAGACTGCGAGTGCAACCATCACCGGAATGGTGATGACAATCAGCGTGCCAAAGACCACCGGTACGCGATCCTCGAGCGCCTCACGCAGCTCCGGCGTGGACTCTCCCTGTTTTTGGGCCTGCAATGCAAGGTAGCGCACGCGGCGCAGTCCGACGCCCAACAGTGGCAGGAAGATGAAGACGTCGACGGCGTAGATCACCATCTTCGCCAGCAGCCAGCCGGTGCCGAAGAAGTTCATGTTCTCCGCCGCCGCCCAGCCGAAGCCGCTGAAGACCACGGCGATGACGCCCGGGATCAGCCAGCGCGCCTCGTTCTGCTGGGCCTCGCTCAGCATCACTGCTCGCACCGACATGTCACGCGTAGACCATGCACGCCACGTGGGCACGACGACCGCGCCAATGCCGGCCATCATCCAAAACAACGAGAGGATGTGCAGCAGCCGGAAAAACGTCACGCCGTAGAGCCGGCCGTTGTCCGCTGGTGCTCCCGCGCATAGATCAGCGCCGCACCGATGAACCCACTGAACAGCGGGTTCGGGTTGTTCGGCCGCGAGGTGAACTCCGGGTGGAACTGCGCCCCCACCATCCACGGGTGGTCGCGCAGCTCAACGATCTCAACCAGCTTGCCATCCGGAGACCAGCCCGAGGCGATCAGGCCGTGCGCCTGCAGCTGCGGCAGCAGCGCGTTGTTCACTTCGTAGCGGTGGCGGTGACGCTCGCGCACGAGCGCCTGGCCGTATGCCTCATATGCGCGCGTGCCGGGCTCAAGGCGGCACGGGTAGCCGCCGAGCCGCATCGTGCCACCGAGGTCCTCGACGCCCTGCTGCTCGGAGAGCAGCGAGATCACCGGGAACGGCGTGCGCGGGTCAGCCTCGGTCGTGTTCGCGCCGGGCATGCCGGCGACATTGCGTGCGAACTCGGTGACGAGCATCTGCATGCCCAGGCAGTCGCCGAGGTATGGGATGAGGTTCTCGCGGGCGTAGCGCACCGCGGCAATCTTGCCCTCGAGCCCACGGTCACCGAAGCCGGGGCAGAGCAGGATGCCGTCGACATCGCCAATCACCTCTTCGGCGCTGCGCACCTCGAGGTCTTCCGAGTGCACCCACTGCAGGTCGAGGCCCGCGCGGTGGTGCACCCCGGCGTGGATCAGCGCCTCTTTGATCGAGAGGTACGCGTCATGCAGCTCGACGTACTTACCGACGATCGCGATGCGTAGCTGCGCCTCGGGTGCCCGCAGTCGTTCGACGAACGAGCGCCACTCATCGAGGTCGGAGCGCATCTCCGGCAGCTGCAGCTTGCGCTGGATGATCTCGCCGATACCGGTCGCGTCGAGGTACAGCGGCACCTCGTAAATCGAGTCCGCAGTCTCGAGGGCGATCACCGCCTCGAGGTCGACGTTGCAGAACTGGCTGATCTTCTCGCGCAGCGCACGCGCGACCGGGAAGTCGCTGCGGGTCACGATCACGTCGGGCTGGAGGCCGAACGACCGCAGCTCGCGCACAGAGTGCTGCGTCGGCTTGGTCTTCAACTCCTTGGTCGCGCCGATGTACGGCAGCAACGTCACATGGATCGAAAGGGTGTCCTCGGGCGGCGCGGCATAGCGCATCTGGCTGATCGCCTCAAGGAAGGGCTGGCCCTCCATGTCACCGACCGTGCCGCCAACCTCGACAAGCACGATGTCGGCATCGAGCGACTGCCCCGCGAGGCGAATGCGGCGGCGGATCTCGTTGGTGATGTGCGGGATCGGCTGGATCGTGCCGCCGAGGAAGTCGCCGCGGCGCTCCTTGCGGATCACCTCTTCGTACACCTGACCGGTGGACGAAGAACTGGCTCGGGTGACGTTCATCCCAAGGAAGCGCTCGTAGTGACCAAGGTCGAGGTCGGTCTCGGCGCCGTCGTCGGTGACGTACACCTCGCCGTGCTGGTAAGGCGACATCGTGCCCGGGTCGACGTTGATATAGGGGTCAAGCTTCAGGATGGCCACGCGGTGACCGCGGGCTTTGAGGATGCGGCCGACCGAGGCGGCCACGATGCCCTTGCCGACGGAGCTCACCACGCCGCCGGTCACGAAGATGAACTTCGTCATGTCAGCGCCGCCTTGCCGGGGAGGGAGGAGGGAAGAAAAGAGTGCACGAGCAATCCTCCCTGTTGGCGCCCGAGCCGTCAACGACGAAACGTCGTAACACGCCCACCTGAAACGCTATCGTGCCGAAATGACCAGCATTCGAGTCGCGATCCCGACCGACACCGAGCGTGTCGCCGCACTGCTCGCTCGCGCGTTCACGGACGATCCATTCTTCGACTGGGTGCTCAAGTCAGGATCGAGCAGACCTCGGCGGCTACGCATGTGGTCCGAGGCTGCCGCGCGCGGAAGCATCGCGATGGGCGCGACCTACGTCACCGAGGATCTGGCGGGCGCGGCCCTCTGGACGCCACCCAGTGATCACACGACTGATCACCCCCTCGTCCGGTGGTGGCGACTGATCCCCAGGTCCGGGCCAATCGGCGCTTGGCGTCGCGGGCCGGCGTTCGACATGCTCGATGCAGCTACGCCCACCATCCCGCACGTCTACTTCCGGATCCTCGGGGTCGAGCCCGATCGGCAGGGCACGGGCATTGGCAGCCAGCTCATCGCGCACGGCCTCGACCGCTGGGCCACCGAGCGCCTCCCGATACATCTCCTCAGCACCAAGGGGCGGAACGTCCCGCTCTATGAGCACTTCGGCTTCACGGTGATCGAACGCCTCGACCTGCCCGGCGGGCCGTCCGTCTGGCCGATGTGGCGCGACCCGACCTGACGATCGCTCAGCGGTTGTAGAGCCCCACCCGCACTCGTACCCTCGATGGTCACGACCGACACGTTCGAGGGGGATCGAATGGCCATCGAGCAGAAGATCACGACGCTGGCGAACGGGCTGCGCGTCCTCACCTCGTCCATCCCGACCGCGCAGTCCGCGGCCGTCGCCTACTTCGCCGGCATCGGCTCCCGTGGCGAGGACCCACGCACCAACGGCCTGTCGCACTACCTCGAGCACATGCTGTTCAAGGGCACGAGCACCCGCCCAACCGCCCAGCTCATCTCACAGGCCATCGAGGGCGCCGGGGGCAACCTCAACGCCTACACGACCCACGAGATCACCTGCTACTGGAATAGCGTCCCGTTCGAGGCCGCCGGCACCGGCATCGCCGTCGTCGCCGACATGATTCAGCACTCGCTGCTCTCCCAGGAGGAGATCGACCGCGAGCGCACGGTCGTGCAGCAGGAGATCCGGCGCGGTCACGACAACCCGGGCCAGTGGGTTGGCGAGCTGCTGGGCAAGGCCACCTTCGGCGACCAGCCCGTCGGCTGGCCGGTCGCAGGCACCATCGAGACGGTCGAGGCGCTGAACCGCCCCGACTTCGCCGCCCACATGGACAGCTACTACACCGCCTCCAACAGCGTGTTCTCGGTCGCCGGGAACGTGGAGCACGAGCAGGTCGTCGCACTCGCGCAGGCTGCGTTCGGCAACCTGCCGCAGGGCCAGGCCTCCTCGGTGGTCGGCGCGAAGCACGGGCTGCCGCCCGAGCACGTCATCGTCGAGCAGCGCGAGCTGGAGCAGACCCAGATCGCGCTCTCGATGCAGGCGCTCCCGCGCCGCGACCCCGACCGCTACGCCCTCGAGATCCTGCACACCATCCTCGGACGCGGCATGTCGTCGCGACTGTTCGAGGAGGTGCGTGAGCGCCGCGGCCTCGCCTACTCGGTCGGCTCACGCGTCTCGCGCTTCCAGGACATCGGCTCCTTCACCGTCTCCGCCGGCGTCACCCGCGCGCAGCAGGAAGAGGCGCTGCAGGTGATCGTCGAGCAGCTCCACAAGATCGCCGACGAGCCGGTCGCGGCCGACGAGCTCACCCGCGCCATCGACTACGCCGCCGGCTCCTTCCGCCTCTCCTTCGAGGCGCCGATGTCCTACGGCCAGCGCTTCGGCGAACAGCTGCTGCAGGACGGCGAGCTCGAGCCCGTCGACGTGACCGTCGCCAAGATTCGCGCTGTCACCGCCGAGGACGTGCAGCGCGTCGGGAAGCGCGTGATCGCCCCCGGCGAGTACGCGATCGCGGTCGTCGGCCCCTCGGCCTCCGAGGATCGGCTCGCCTCGATCCTCGCGGGCTAGAACCGCCCACTCGATGCCACGCGCCGACAACGACGGCGTCCGCATCTACTACGAGGACTTCGCGGCGCGCGAAGAGACCGCGACCTGGCCTGGTGAGGACGGCCTCGACCCGCTGGTGCTCGCGCACGGCTTCGGCGTCGACCTCACGATGTGGGACTGGCAGATCGAACCGCTGTCGTGGCGGCGCCGCCTGATCCTCTGGGACGCCCGCGGCCACGGTCGCTCGGCGGCACCGGAGGTGAACGAGGCGTACTCGATGCCGCTCTTCGCGCAGGACCTGCGAGCCGTGCTTGATGACGCCGGCGTGCAGCGCGCGATCATCGGCGGCATGTCGTTCGGCGGCATGATCGCGCTGCAGTTCGCCGTCGACTTCCCGGAGCGCACGCGCGCCCTGATCCTCAGCGACTCCGTGACCCGAGGTGCGACCACGACCGACCGCGCCGAGCCGCCCAGTCGCAGCGGCCTCTTCGACTCGATGATGCAGCGCCCCGACCTCACTCCCGCGCTACCGTCGCTCGCAGCGCAGACGCTCGTGATCTACGGTGAGCGCGACCAGCGCATCGCCGAGGGCATCCCGGCGCTGGCCGCCGGCCTGCAGCGGCGGCGCATCGTCTGTCTCGCAGGCTGCTCGCACGGCTCATCCGCGCAGCGCCCCGACGCATGGACCGAGGTTGTGCAGACCTTCTTAGAGGACATCGAAGTCGGCCGCCCGATCGAGGGCGAGCTGACGAAATGAACTGACGCAGAAGAAAGACGCTGCCATGTTCGCTCTCGCCGCACGCTCCAGCCTGCTGATCGACGCCACCGACAACGCCGCGCTCGAGGCCGCACCACGCAGCAGCGCCGATGCAGTGCTCATCGACCTCGCGAGTCCCGCCGCCTATGCCGCGCGCGCCGATGCGCGCCGCGCAGCCAACAAAGCGCTGCTCGCGGTCGCCGCCACCGGTCGCCCCGTGCACGTGCGCGTCTCCGACTCGCGCTCCGGTGAGACCGAAGGCGACATCATGTCGGTCGTCCGCGCCGGCACCACCGCGATCGTGCTTGCCGGCGTCGAGCGCCCGCAGGACGCGCGCGACATCGACGTGATGATTCGCAAGCAAGAGATGCGTCGCGATCTCGGCCCCGGCAGCGTGCGCCTGATCGCCGAGGTCGACTCCGCGTCCGGCCTGCGCGCGCTCCCGGCAATCCTCGCCGGCATCGACCGTCACTCGGCTGTCGTACTGCATGCGCCTGCATTCGCCGCGGCGCTGCGCCTGCGCGGCCCGCTCACCGCGCACACCTCAGTGATCGAGCACGCGATGGGCGAGCTCGCACTGACAACGGCAGTCGCTGACATCGACTGGCTGCTCGCCGTGCCGGGTGTCGATGTACCCACGCGCGCTGCGCTCGCGAACTGCGCGCACGCGCTCGGTGCTGCCGGCGTCGTCGTCGCCTC
>JBAXNX010000022.1:0-11387 GCA_037133575.1 Chloroflexota bacterium | reverse complement strand
GCACCCCTTCGCAGTTGGACTCGACGCTTCGTTGTAGGCGCGCAGCGTGGTGTCTCGATGCTTCGAGGTGTGCTCGGACGCTACGGGGTGGGGGCGTGCTCGGTGGGGGGCTCGAAGGTGGTGCCGTGTTGGCGGATGTGTTCTTCGCGGAGGTAGCGGAGGCGCTCGGCGAAGTCGGGGGCGACGAGGTCGGGGGTGAGCATGACGAGGGCATCCTCGCCGTTGTCGGAGTAGTAGGCGCGCAGTCTGCCGGTGTCTTCGAAGCCGAACCATTCATAGAGACGGTGGGCTCGGGCGTTGGAGGGACGGACCTCCAGTGCGATGTTCTTGAGCTCGGCGTCGGTGGCGAGGGCGTGGGCTTCGAGCAGCAGGCGTTGCGCGATGCCTCGATGCTGCTGCGCGGGGTCGACGGCGATGGTGACGACGTGCATCTGGTCGATGGTGTACCAGAGGCCGAGGAAGCCGAGGATGGTCTCGTCGGGTTCGTTGAGGCCGAGTACGCGCCGGATGACGCCGATGACGGCGCCATCGTGGCGTGGCTGCTGGTGCGCGCTGCGCTCGACGGCGACGACGTACTGGGCGAGGCCATTGTGCAGCTCGCGCTCGAATGGGGTGGCGGGGACGTTGGTCCCGTAGGCGACGCGCTCGATGCGGCGGACCTGGCGCAGGTCGCCAGCTTCCATCGGTCGAATCGCGATACGTCGTCCAGTCGCCGTCGCCATAACGAGCACTATATCCAAATCTCTTCACCTCGCGGCTCATCGCGCCGGGGCGCTTTTCCGCCTCGTGCTGCCACATGGGGTCGGTGCTTTCGCGGTGTGGGGCGAGCCTTGGTGTGCGCCTCGAAGTTGGCCAGGAGGAGGCGGCGATGACCGGAGAGCGAGTGAGCACCTGTTATTTCGCTCTTAATGGCGAGCTCAGCAAATCGGGAAGAGCGAACAGACGTTCCATTTAAGCGGAGCTGCGCGTGACTAGACGTACCTCGAAGGTAGCTTCCGGTAGGCCATACGAACGTGCGTTCGGTATACTCGGCGCATGGTGGATGACGAGACCCGAGGCCTGCTGGCACGAACAGAGTCGGCCGACGACACGAACATCGAGCCGACGCTGCGGCCGCGCCGGCTAGACCAGTACGCGGGCCAGGAGGCGGTGAAGGAGAGCCTGCGCATCTCGATGACCGCGGCGCAGGCGCGACAGGAACCGCTCGACCATGTCCTGATCTACGGGCCTCCGGGTCTGGGCAAGACCACGCTGGCGATGATCATGGCCGCCGAGATGGGCGTCTCGATCCGCGTGACGGCGGGACCGGCGATCGAGCGCACGGGCGACCTCGCCTCGATGCTCACGACGCTGCAGACCGGCGACATCCTGTTCGTCGACGAGATCCATCGTCTGCCTCGTGTGGTTGAGGAGATGCTCTACCCGGCGATGGAGGACTTCGCGCTCGACATCATCCTGGGGAGCGGGCCGCAGGCGCGCGACGTGCGACTGAAGCTCAACCACTTCACGCTGATCGGTGCGACGACGAGGTATGCGTCGATCTCGCAGCCGCTGCGCGATCGCTTCGGCAGCACTTATCGCCTCGAGTTCTACGACGAGGAGGCGTTGTCGCGCATCGTGCGACGCTCTTCGGACGTGCTGCATGTGCCGGTCGACGAGGACGGTGTGCTCGAGATCGCGCGGCGATCTCGAGGTACCGCGCGCGTGGCCAACCGGCTGCTGCGCCGGCTGCGCGACTACGCGCAGGTCGAGGGCAACGGCACCGTCACTGGCCCGCTCGCAGAGGCGGCACTCGAACAGCTGCAGATCGACTCGCTCGGCCTCGACTCGATGGACCGTGAGCTGCTGCGCGTGCTGATCGAGCGCTTCAACGGCGGCCCGGCCGGCCTCGAGACGCTCGCGGCTGCAGTGTCCGAGGAGTCGGACACGATCATGGACGTCTACGAGCCGCATCTGCTGAAGATCGGCTTCTTGCAGCGCACGCCGCGCGGCCGCGTGGCGACGCGACTTGCATATGACCACCTGGGGCTGGAGGCTCCACATGCGGCGTTTCCAGGGACCCTTCCGGGTGGGGCATCGCCGCAAGCACCATTGTTTGGAGTGGGGGACTGATGAGCGGACGAACGCGGATCTCCTCGGGATCGCCATGGGAGAGCCGGATCGGGTATTCGCGAGCAGTGCGCGTGGGCGACCGCGTGTGGGTCTCCGGCACGACCGGCACGCATCCGGACGGCAGCGTGCCCGAGGGCGCGATTAATCAGACGCGCGTCGCGCTGGGCGTAATGCAGAAGGCGCTGCAAGAAGCGGGCGCCTCGATGGCCGATGTCGTGGCGGTGCGCGCCTACCTGGTCGACATCAGCGAGTGGGAAGCGGTCGGCAGCGCGCTGGGCGAGAAGTTCGGTGACGTGCGTCCCGCGCTGTTGCTCGTGCAGGTCGCTGCGCTGATCTCGCCGGAGCATCGCGTGGAGATCGAGGCCGAGGCGGTGATTGGCTCGGCGTAACGCGCACGCCTCGGATGTTCGAATACGACGGAGGCCGCATCACTGATGCGGCCTCCGTGTTGTGCATGCGTTGCGCGCCTACTCGGGCTTCACGTCCTCGTGCGGGAGCGGCGAGGTTTGTGAGGGCGGCGGTGGCGTCATCGGTGGTGGCGGCGGCGGCGGCGCGTCACTACTCGATGCCGTGTTCGCGGACGGCGAAGTCGACTCGGACGATTCGGTGCGCGCAGCCGCGGCGCGCTGCTGCTGTTGCTGGTCCCAGGCCACGCGACCGGCGGCTGCTGCTGCCTTCGCGACTTCGGCGAACTGTTCGGCGGCAACGCGCGCGGTTTCGGCCGCACTGCGCGCGGCGACAGCGAACTCCTCGGCGGCTCGCTTCGCGCGGTCGGCGAGGTCCTCGTTTACGAGCGGCGGTCGAGGGCTGCTCGATGAATCCGAGCTGGCCTCGCCCAACGTGCCGGCGATCGCGGTGCTGCCGCTTTGCTCGTTGGTTGGCATGACCATCCAGAGCACGGCGTAGACGAGGATGCCCGCGCCCCAGACGAGCGTGAGCAGTACGGCTACGCCTCGCACGACCGTGGTGTCGTAGCCGTAGTGCCGAGCGATGCCGGCACAGACGCCGCCGAGGATCTTGTGGTCGAGGTCACGCGTCAGGCGCTCTGAGCGCGGCTGGTGATCGGGTTGCTGCATAGATGCATTTGCCTCCACAACGATCGTACGCGCTGCGCCCAGGCGATGTGTTACACGCACGTGTGGGTTCCATGACGACCGGCGTTACGGATTCGCTGCGACTACGGATGCTGTGCGTAGACGGATCGTGTCCCTTGCTCGCTGTCATCCACGTCGAGATCGCGCTGGAGGAGTGCATGATGACCGGTCATGTGTGCGTCCTCAGACGTTCGCGCAGCGAACCGCCACGGCCGATCTGGAGCACGCGAAACACGGTGCGTCGTGAGATGCGAAAGCGCGCTGCGATGTCATCGACGGTCAGGCACGTTGTGTCGTGCAGGTGACGAATCTCTACGTCACGCACGACGTTGAGCATCGTGCGCGCGCCGCCCGGCTCGTCGAAGCGGCAGCGTGGCAGCGGGCATGTGAGACATGACGAGAAGAGATCACAGTTTTCGTCGCGGTAGTTCACGTGCTCAGGCAGGGCGTCTTCGCGGGGTCGTCGTCCGCTGGGGTGGATCGACGCGGCGTTGAGCCCGCCGCAGCCGGCGGTCGTGAATTCCTCGGCTGTCGCGACAGTTGTGAACAGTCCGGGCATGGCGCGCTCCCTTCTCGTGGCGGAGAGGGGGAGTAGAACTAACGTTCTGTAACGTGAAGGGCCAACCGGCGCGACCGGTCAGGCTGCAACCGAGGTCAGGCGCGGCCTCGAACGGCCGAGCGAAGCCAGGCCAGCGTCTCCGTCTGGAGCGGGTGGGCAGCCTTGCCCTTCGCCTGCCCGTCTCCCTCCATCAGCTCGAGGTAGGCCAGAGCGCCCTCGAGCAGCCCGACCTCGGCGGCATTGGCCACGCGCTGGAGAGCAGGCCGGCGCTTGAGCTTGCGCGGCTCGAACTTGTCGGCGAGGAACATGCACCAGGCCTCGGGCGTGTAGGAGGGGTGGCCGGTCGTGTGGTAGCGGATCGCTCGCACGAGCTCGGGATCTGTCAGCCATGCTCGCTCTTCGAGGATGGCTGCGCCGATCGGGCCGTGCAGCAGCACCGGGTTCGCGCGGTCGACCGGCAGCACCTCGATGCCGCGCGCCTCGGCCTCCGCGAGCCATCGCTCGTCGGACCAGTGCCGCACGATGTCGTGCCCCTGGGCGGCGAGCGTGGCGCGCGCGTCGTCGGCCCCGTGCCGTCTCGCGAGCGTCGAGGCGAGCGCGACCACGCGGTCGATGTGCTTCGTGAGGCGCTTCGGGAGCTCGGGCTCCATGAGCACTCTTAACGCACTGTTATCTATCTCTGATCCCATACCTAGGGAGTCTACCTATGCCAAGGATTGCCCGCGCCGATCACGATATCCACCGAGTTGGCACGCATGAGGCGTGCACTGGTCGAAGCACGCCGTTGGCGTGACGGGGCGGAACGATGCAGGGACTGGCAGTACAGCGGGCGATTGCGCCGCAGCCGACGATGTCGCATACGATGGCGAACCTCGAGGAGCGCTTGCGCCCCTTGAGGTTCGCCGACGCCGAGGAGGCCAACCTCGGCGCCCTCGAGCAGCGCATGAACGGCGCGGGCATGGACTTCGTCGCCCGCTCCTTCTCCGAGTACCTCGCGATGCAGCGTGAGCGCATCGCCGAGACCCGCGCACACATCGACGAGCAGCGCGCGCCCTTTATCCGCTACGACGAGGACTCGCGCGCGACCGTCGAGGTTGCGCTGTCCCGCTTCGACGACGACCTCGGATCACTGGAGCAGAACCTCTCGGAGCAGCGTCGCGTGATGTTGCGCATGCTTGACGCGATGCGTTCGGAGTCGTTCGCCTCGGCGAAGGAGCTGCTGCTCGCCCGCGAGGCGACGATGGAGGAGATGGCGCGCACTGGCGTCACCGACCCGTCCGAGATCTCGCAGCGCCTCCACGCCCTGCGCTCCGAGGTCGCCACGGACGGTGGGAACGCTCACGTGCAGCAGGTCATCGCTGCGACGGACGCGTCGGACCAGCGCCTCAGCGCGGCGGCCACCAGTCGCGCTCGCACTGCGCGTGCGCTCCCGGCCGGCGTTGCGCCCGAGGCTCCCGGCGAGGCCAGCACCGCCTAGTCCCGCGACACGATGTGCAATGAGGAAGGGGCGCGTGAGCGCCCCTTCGTTTTGTGTACCCGGGTCGATGTCTTAGACGGGCAGCCCCGGCGCGGCCTCGGCGAGCAGCGCGGTGACCGAGTTGTGGTGTCGACGCAACGCATCACACAGCGTGTCGAGCGAGCGCAATGTCGCGAGTGCGTCCGGCAGCGCGATCGCATTGGCCTCGACCGCCTCAGCGAGCTCATCCGCATCGAGCACCTCGTACGCCACGCCCTCGCGCACGATCACATCGAGGTAGCGATCGGTGACGGTCCAGTGCTCGTCGCTCACCTCGATGCCATCGAGGTCGATGTACCAGCCGTAGTTGAACGGTGCACGTCCCTCGCGCATGGTCCAGCGGATCACCACGCAGCCGAGCGCGGGCAGTAGCCAGCGCTCCTGGTACGCGATGGCAGGGTGCTGCGCTCCAGCGTGGCCGTAGTACATCGCGCCGTCAGCGAGCTCGAGCCGATCGAGTGCGTAGACCACGCCGTTGCGGCCATGCACCTCGCGGCGCACGAGGTCAACTCGCGTAGGCGGATGGATGCGCATGCCGTGAGTCTAGCGGTCGAGCGGGGGCAGGTCGTCCGACCTGGGGATCACGAGGCCGCCCGGCGTCATCCATGACTCGGTGGGGCGTGCCGTCACGCTGCCGATGTCGACGATGTTGCCGGCCTCGATTTCCTTCTCCAGTGCGCCGAGCGCTTCCGCGCGGCGCTCCTGCGCTTCACGTGTCTGCTCGAGCTCCTCGAGCAGGCGCTCCTGCAGCACACGCTCCGGTGCGTCCGAGGTGTTTGGCACGCGCGCCTCAAGCTCGCTATCGAGTGTCGCGTAGTAGTGATCGCCGAGGAAATGCAACGGGCGCTCGTCCACGCTGCCGTGCAGCTGCCAGCGCTCGCCGAACGCATGCGGATCCACACGCACCGCACGCACGAGTGCGACGAACAGCGTGTGGTCGCCGGTCGGCACGACCTGCTGCACCTCGCACTCCACCCAGGCAAGGCAGCCGGTCAGCAGCGGTGCATCCACGTGCTCCGCCTCGAACGTCTCGAACTGTGTCGCCTCGAGCTTGTCGATGCGCGCGCCGGAGAGTGCACCGAGGTACTGCACGTGGTGCAGCAGTGGCCGCGCGGGGATGTTGATGGCGAACTGCTCTGACTTCGCGATCATCAGCGAGGAGTGCCGGCTGCGCTCGACGGCGATGCCGACCAGCGGCGGATTCGAGGACAGCGGGGTGAGCCAGGCGATCGGCGCGACATTGGTGTGGCCCCGGTCGAAGGTCGTGACCAGCGCCACGGGGCCGCCCTGCAGGATGCGGCTCGCCTGGGCCAGCGGTCGCGTTTCGATGCCATCAGGAGGCCGATTCATCATCGAACGAGTATAGGTCGCCCCTTCGTTCAATCTCGGCTGTAACGACCGTCAGCCGATCGCCCCGTAGAATGACGAAACTCCCCCGAGTGCTGATTGGTGTCGTCGTTGCGCGGTGTGCGCTCCGTATCCCTCCTGCTCGCGGCACTTGTGCTCACCGTGCTGGTGTTCGCGGAGGACGGTGTTGTCCCTCGCCGCCGTGCTGATGCGGCACAGGCGCTCTCGCCGCAGCCCGTCGAGCAGGCGCGCGCAGTCGCTAGGGCGCTCGATGGCATCGATGCGGGCTTGCCGCGGCAACCTGGCCAGGTGTCGGCCGCGGATGCGATCGGCGCGAGCCGCTGGCGCACCGCTGGCTTCACTGGCTACGGCGTGAAGGTCGCCGTCGTCGACTTTGGGTTCGCGGGCTACGAGGGCTTCCTCGCCAATGGCCTGCCGCGCAACGTGCGCACTCGATCCTTCCGCGCTGACGGCGACCTGCAGTCCCGCGACGACCACGGCACATCGGCCGCGCGCATTGTCTCGAGCATCGCGCCCGAGGCGGACCTCTATCTGGTGAACTTCTCGTCGGTCTCGGAGTTGGCGGCAGCGGTCGACTACCTGATCGCGGAGCGCGTGCAGGTCGTGTCGTTCTCGATCGGCTTCGCGCACAACGGACCGGGTAACGGCACGGGCACCGTGGACGACATCGTGTCGCGCGCGACCGCGGCCGGCATGTTCTGGTCGGTGGCGGCGGGTAACTGGGCGCAGCAGCACTGGGCTGGCCTGTACACCGACCGCAATGGCAACTCCGTCAACGAGTTCGCACAGGGGATCGAGGAGCTCGGACATAACTACCGCGCCGAGGATCTGATCGTCGTGTCGTTGCGCTGGGACGACCCGTGGGGTGCCTCGTGCAACGACTATGACAGCTCGAGCTGTTCGGTCCGGACGGCGCGCTGGTGAAGGCATCGCGCAGCGTGCAGAGCTGCAAGAGTGATCCCGTCGAGGGTATCTCGGTGCTGGCGACGCGTGACGGGCGTTACACGGTGCGCGTCGTGCGTGCAGGCGCGCAGGCGCGCCGCCTCGAGGTGCTGATGCTCGGCACACCCGATCGCGGCGATGCGATCGACCTGCCCATCACCAGTGGATCCCTGTCGGAGCCGGCCGATGCGCGCGGTGTGTTCACGGTCGGTGCGGTTGCACCGCTGTCGCCGCGCTCGCTCGCCGGCTTCTCCTCGCGCGGGCCGACGACGGACGGGCGTGCGAGCCCGGACCTGGTCTCGCCGACCGGGTCAGGGGCAGCGGGCGAGCTCGCATTCACCGGCACGAGCGCTGCTGCTCCGCATGCCGCCGGGGCTGCCGCGCTGTTGCTCGATGCATTGCCGCAGGCAGGCGCCGGCGAGCTCGCCAGCCAGCTGCGCGGTCGTGCGCAACGGCTGCCCGCGCCCGTGACCGACGCCGAGGCAGGCGCGGGCGTGCTCGACCTCGGGACACTCTCGAACGTTGGTCCGACGTTGCCGGAGGATGCGGCGCGCGCGACGCTCACCGATATCTCGCCGGCCAACGCACCGATTCAGGTCTTCCGCTACCGCGGCCCCTCGGTGTACCCGGCGCGATTCCTGCGCAACCTCACGCCGGGCCGCACGCCCACCGCCGTGTATCGCCTCGACTTCGGTCGTGGCCGCTTCGACACCTTCGTCACGCGTGCGCCGAGTGTGGCTGATACGTTCGAGACGCTCACCGACGGCGACCTCTTGTTCGTGACCTTCGCGCGGTAGCGACGCACCCTCGATGGCACACAACGAAGGCGGCGGGATCACTCCCGCCGCCTTCGTGATTTGCAGGCTCGTGAGAGCGAGTGACGACTAGTAGCAGCGGCCCATGAACGGGGTGTTACCCGAGATCTGGCCACTGGCCTACTGCGCCATGAAGCTCGAGTTGGCCGCGGTGTTCGAGGTGCCGGGGATATAGACGACGAAGCTGCCGTCGACAGTGGTCCAGAGCGCCAGCAGGCTGCTCGGGCAGCCGGTGGCCGCGACGAGCTGGCCGATGGTGCCGCCGCCGAAGACGACCAAACCGCCGTCGGCGTCATTCGCCGGAATGCGACCGCCGACAATCATGCCATTCGCCTCACCGCTAGCCGCGAACGGCGAGGTCGCAGTTGCAGTGGCCGGCGGTGGGGTCATGCTCGCCATCGTTGCGCCATAGGACGCGTAGATGTTCGCCGCCTGGCAGGCCGAGGAGGTGCCCACACGCGTCACGCTCGCTGCCGAGGTGCCCACGCCGGAGACGGTGTAGCAGCCAGTCGCGGCCGCACCGTTGCCGATCTGCCCGGTGTTTGCGGTGCCGCTGGTCTGGATGCAGACCGATGTCACCAGTTGGCCTGCGCCGGCGTTGAAGCCGACGCTGCCAGTCGGGTTTGGCCAGTAGCTGCCTGCCTGACAGTCGGCGGCCTCAGCCGAGGTCGGGTTACCGACAGAGGCAACCCCCAACATGAGGACTGCCACGGCGATTGAGCCGATGAGCACCAACAACTTACGCATGAACGTCTTTGCCTTTCCTCGCGAGGTCGTGAGGACGACCTCGTGCTTGTGTGAGCACCGTAGGCGCGAGGTCGTTGCGGGCTGATGCTGCATGCGGGCTGCGTGTTGCGAATGCACGACGTAAGTGTGGCGGTGCTGTAGCACGCGCGGGCCCAAACGAACGGAAGAGGTATCAGGAGCAGTCAGTTGTGCAACAGCAACGAGGGCACCAGCGTGCAGCAGCGCTTCTGAGGTCGCGTGCGGAAGAGGAACGTAGCGGTGCGGTGACGGCTACGGGCGGATGCGGTCACCCGGGGTCGCAGTCGCAGTCGGCGTGGTTGTGCCGGTTGCAGTCGCGCTCGGTGTGGCCGTCTTGGTCGGCGTTGCGGTGGCGGTGGGGCCTGGCGTCGCAGTCCTTGTCGGCGTTACCGTCGCGGTTGGTGTGCCGTCTGCGCCGAGGTAACGCGCCGCGGCGACGGCGCCGTCCTGCGTCGCGCGCTGTGCGGCGACGAGTGCGTCCTCGCTACCGGCGGCGGGCTGCGCGGTGGCGAGGCTGGCGTTGCCAGAGGTCAGTGCCTTCTGGAAGGTGGCGACGTGTTCGCGCGACACGGAGGCGGGGGCAGTGTCGATCTTGTTCGCGACCGCTGCACTCGACTCGGTGATGGTGCGGAGCAGCGGTGCGTCGATGGGGTCGCCCTGCAGGACCCGTGCGTTCAGCAGCACGATCGCCTGCTGAATGCGGTCCAGCTCTGCGTCGGTGCTTGATGCGGTGAGGTTGCTGGCCGCGGCCGGGCTGCCCTCCCCCGTGGTGGGGGCGCCGACGTGCGGCGTGAAGAAGGCGAACCCAGCAACCGCTGCTGCCAGCGCCGCCGGTGCGAGCACGGTCCAGCGGCGACGCATGAACGGGACGAGGCCCGCCTGGCGCTGCGTGGCGGCGTGCCGTGCCTGCTGCTCTTCGAGCGTATGCAGGATGTAGGCGCGCGAGCGCGCGCGGTACGACTGGAACGAGGTGGTCTGCGTGGCGTCATCGAGCGCGGCGCGCAACTCGCCGGCAGTGCGGACGAGTGAGACAAGCTCCGGGTCTTCGAGGGCGGAGATGGGCGCAGGCGAGCCGCCCTCGAGTGCATCGAGGACCTCAGCGAGGCGGAGCGCTTCGCGCTCTTCTGCTCGCGTCACTTGCTCGTCGTCGAAACCCGTCACCGTCACTCCCGACTCAGCCTGCTGATCCCGACCGATTGATCTGACTGAAGTTGTTGTTCACATCCGTGAGCAGCCGCTTCAGTCGCTGTACCCCTTTGTGCTGCAGCACTTTGACATTCGTCTCGTGCTTGCCTAGTGCCTCGGCGGTCTCTGCGACCGAGAGTCCGGAGGCGAAGCGCAGGAGGATGACCTCGCGCTGGGCTTCCGGAAGCTCGCGGACGGCCACGAAGACTTCCTCGATCGTGATCTTCGTCTCAGTGAGCTCCTCAGGGCCACGTTGGTGATCCTGAATCGACTCATTGAGTTCCGAGGCCGTCCCGCGTGTGGCGACGCGGCGGTGGAACGAGACCACATGGTTGTGAGCGATGCGGAAGAGCCATGCCCCAAAGGGGATGCGCTCATTCGTACCGCTCGACCTGTCCGAGTCGTCGCCAGGGGCGCCGGCGGGTTGCCACTGGAACCCGTCAATCGCACCCAGGACCTTGAGGAAGATTTCTTCCGCGAGGTCTTCGGCGTCCGTCTCATTGCCGACGCGGGTGAGGCAGTAGCGATACAGCCTCGGGAGATACGCGTCGTAGAGGAGGCCCTGGGCCTCCTGGTCGCCTCGCCTGGCGCGGTCGACGAGCGACCGCTCTTCGGCGGGAGACAGGCCTTCTGAGTAGGTGGAGTCCGGCACTGGTGCTCCGGCGGTAGGTCGGGTGCTGCAAGGCTGCTGGCGACTAAACGCTTGCGCGCTGTCTGCCGTTTCGATGGTACCGCGGATGTCCGCAGCGCCTCGATGCGCCTCGCAGGGTTCCGCCTGTCCCTGCCGAGCACCCGGGCCGGTCACCCCTTGCTCACTGAAGAGAACACCCGAGGCGTGGATAAGTTAACGGGGTAGGACTCGACCCTCTGAGAAGAGGGGCTCCCAGCGGTAGGCAGGCGTGGGCAACGCTGAACCGAGCGTTGAGAGGTGGGGCGAAACTGTTCCGTGGGTGGGGGCACGGGAGAGGTGCAGGAAATGGCGCAGGTATGAGCATGTTTCACATGAACATTTGTTCTTACCGCAGGTAGCA
>JBAXNX010000021.1:0-11592 GCA_037133575.1 Chloroflexota bacterium | reverse complement strand
CGAGGCACAGGCGCGCGGGTGGGTGGCGTACACTGGCCGAGCAACCGCCACCGTAACCCCATGCGGAGCGCGCAGATGCCGGATCACGGCGAACCCAAGGATCGGCTCGAACGAGAGATCAACGAGATCCTCTCGAACATCGAGCAGTTTCCCAACGCGGCGCAGCGCAGCAAGCGCACGCGTCAACGGGCGTTCAATGACCTCCTCGTGCAAGTCTCAGCGCGTCAGCGCGAGTTCATGCGCACGATCGGCCGCCAGTCGCTCTCGCAGTTAATGCTGCTGTCGTTCCTCATCATCCTCGGCTCGTTCTTCTTCCGCGGCCTGATCTCGATCGCCTGGCCGTGGCTGATGTACGCAGGCGTCATCCTGTTCCTCGCGACCTTCACGCTGATGGTGTTCGGCGGAAGTCGAAACCCGATGGCGGGGGTACCGAGGCAGTACTGGCGTGGCCGCGAGATGGAGTTTCGCGGCCCGACGCTCAGCCAGCGGCTGCGACGCTGGTGGGGCGCCCTCACACGCCGCTAACACCTGCTCGCTACCATCGACTCGTCGCTCCCTCGACGAACGGCTGACAGATGGCCGCTCCAACGCACCGCACCACTCTCGCCACGCTCGCGCTGACGCTGCTGCTCGTCGCATGCAGTGGCCGCACCACGCCGAGCTTCACGCCCTCGCCCACGACAACCGCCAGCGCTGCGCCAGCGACCTCGAGCGCCGCACCGACCGTCGCTGCTCGCTCGACGCCCGAGGCAAGCCGCGCGATGGCGCATCTACGCATGCTCGCCGGCACGATCGGCAGCCGCCCCTCCACCCTCGAGGGTGAGCGCAAGGCCGCCGAGTACATCCGTAGCCAGCTCGAGCAGGCTGGCTACCGCGCCACCATCGAGCCGTTCGCGGTTGATGTCGCGACCGGTGGTTCAGCGACGCTGGTCCCCGACGGCGCACCTGCGGTCGAGGCGCAGCCGATGTCAGGCACCCCGGATCGCTCGGCAAGCGGGCCGCTGGTCGCGGCAGGACTCGGGCGGAGCGGCGACTACGGCGGCGTGTCAGCGCGCGGGGCCGTCGTACTCGTCGATCGAGGCGAGACGCAGTTTGCGGAGAAGGTCCGCATCGCGCAGGACTCAGGCGCGGTGGGGCTGGTCATCGTGAACAATCAAGCTGGTGCATTCCGAGGCGACCTTGGCAGCGGCATCATCGGCATCCCCGTCGTATCCGTGGCCAGCGAGGACCGTGCGGTGCTGCAGGGCTACGCCTCATCCGGCCGCCGCGTCACCGTCTCAACGAAGACCGAGCGGTTGCAGGGCACCTCGCAGAACGTCGTTGGCAAGCCGTCTGACGCGCCGTGCACCGCATACCTCGGCGCGCACTACGACTCGGTGACCGCCGGACCGGGCGCGAACGACAACGGCTCCGGCACCTCATTGCTGCTCGAGCTCGCCCGAGCACGCCACATCGATGGCGTGTGCGTGATCGCATTCGGCTCCGAGGAGGTCGGGCTGCTCGGCTCGCGCGCGTACGTGAAGGCGCACAACGACGTACCGAACGCGCGCTTCATGCTGAACTTCGACATGGTCGCGAAAATCACGAGGCCCGCGCTGATCGGCGATGCCGACCTCGCCACGCGCGCCTCGAAGCTGCCCGAGGCGAATGGGCTGAACCTGCGACAGGTCACATCGCTGGGGCCGGGGGCGTCCTCGGACTACGCAACGTTCCTGCAGGCCGGGGTGCCCGCGCTGATGCTCTACTCCGGCGACGACCAGTTCATCCACTCGGCACAGGACGACGTGGCGAATACATCCGAGGCCGACATCGGGCGGTTCCTGACGCTCGCCGCAGCCGTCCTCGACATGCTCACGGCGCGCTGAGGTTGTTCAGGACTCCGAGACGCGGCTACCATTCCGGCACGCTCCCCAGCGCCGACAGTATGCACACCACGCGGGGCCGAGCCCGCGCATCGAGGTCGCCATGCGCGTCACGCGCCACTTCCGCCTGTTCGTATCCGCCTCGATGTGCGCGGTCGTGCTCGGGTGCTCCAACGGCAGCACCCCACAACCAGTGCCAGCGAACTCGCCTGTCACCATCACGACCGCGACCCCGTACGCGCAGCCACCGCAGCCGACCATCGTGAACTCGAGCGGGCTCACGGCCGGTGCGAGCGCGACCCCAACCACCCGCGACGTGACCTACAAGATGGAAGCGGGCGACACGCTGCTGGCGCTCGCCTCCCGCTTCGGCTCCAGCGTCGAGGCGATCATGAAGCGCAACAACCTCTCCAGCCCGACCGAGCTCAAGATCGGCCAAGAGATCGTGATCCCGACGAACTCCACGATCCTCGCGACCACCACGCCGACCGCGACAGCTACCCCGAGTGCGACCGCCACGGCCTCGGCGACACCGCGGCCCACCGCGACCGCCACGAGCGTGGCCACGGCGACCGCTACGGCCTCGACACCGCCGAGCATCCTCACCGTCTACACGGTCCAGAAGGGCGATAACTCGTTCGATATCGCCGGTAAGTTCGGCGTCAGCGTGGAGGACCTCGCGGCAGCCAACGGCAAGACCGTCGCCCAGCTAGCGGCGATTCAGATCGGCGACCAGCTCAACATCCCCCGCCCGCGCTAGCTCACGCGCCTGCGGCCTCCCCGAGGCCCAAAACGGCCCCTCAGACTGGCGCTGCACGCCCTGAACGCGGATACTCCGCCTCGACCCTGAAGCCCCAACTGTGGGGGGAGGAATGAGCACGGATGTCGTTCGACGAGCAACTCGAATACCTGGCTGAACTAAAGCGGCGCGCTGCGCTGGGAGGCGGCCAGGACCGCATCGATGCGCAGCACGAGCGCGGCAAGATGACCGCCCGCGAGCGCATCGCGATGCTCGTTGACCCCGGAACGTTCGAGGAGATCGACGCGCTTGCCGTCGACTGGTCCGAGAACGAATCCACGGTCGAGCGCGACTACGGCGAGGCAGTCGTGACCGGTTGGGGCCGCGTTGATGGCCGCCCCATCTGCGTCTATGCACAGGATTTCACGCTGTTCGGCGGTTCGCTGTCCAAGGTCGTCGGCGAGAAGATCGCCAAGGCCATGGATCTCGCGGTGAAGACGGGGGCTCCAGTCGTCGGGCTCAACGACTCCGGCGGGGCGCGCATCCAGGAGGGTGTCGACGCTCTTGCCGGCTACGGCGAGATCTTCATCCGCAACGTCCGCGCCTCGGGTGTCATTCCGCAGATCAGCGTGATCATGGGCCCGTGCGCCGGTGGCGCCGTCTACTCGCCCGCGATCACGGACTTCATCTTCATGGTCGAGGGCACCTCGCAGATGTACATCACTGGCCCGGAGGTCATCGCGAGCGTGACCGGCGAGCGCACGACCTTCGAGGAGCTCGGCGGCGCCAAGTCGCACGCCGGGAAGTCCGGCGTCGCCCACTTCTCCTCGGAGAGCGAGCAGGACTGCATCGACCAGGTGAAGCGCCTGCTGTCGTTCATCCCCTCGAACAACATGGATGACCCTCCATACGTCGACACCGGTGACGACCCCTATCGATCACTCGACGACATCCTGAGCATCGTCCCCGCCGAGGAGACCCTGCCTTACGACGTCCGCGACGTGATCGAGCGGCTTGTCGATAACGGCGACTTCATCGAGGTCCACGAGGCGTTCGCGCAGAACATCGTCTGCGCACTCGGGCGCATCGACGGCCACACCATCGGTGTGGTCGCGAACCAGCCGATGTACCTCGGTGGCGTGCTCGACATCGACTCGTCGCGTAAGGCCGCTCGCTTCGTGCGCTTCTGCGACGCGTTCAACATTCCGGTTGTCACGCTGGTGGACGTGCCTGGCTACCTACCGGGCGTCGCCCAGGAGTACGGCGGAATCATCACCCACGGCGCGAAGCTGCTCTATGCATACGCCGAGGCGACCGTCCCGAAGATCACTGTCATCACCCGCAAGGGCTTCGGCGGCGCGTACGACGCGATGGGCTCGAAGCACCTCGGTGCTGACGTGAACTACGCGTGGCCGGGTGCTGCGATCGCCGTCATGGGTGGCGACCAGGCGGTCAACATCATCGGACGCCGCGAGATCCAGGCGGCCGAGGACCAGACCGCGAAGCGCACTGAGCTCGTGCAGGACTACAAGCGTCGCTACGAGCACCCGTACATCGCGGCAGCCAAGGGTTACATCGACGACGTGATCGACCCGCGCCAGACGCGGTCGAAGATCGCGCACGCACTAGAGATGCTCCGCTCCAAGGCCGAGACACTCCCGGCCAAGAAGCACGGCAACATTCCGCTGTAACGCACGCCTGGGGATTCCGGCGGCAAGGGGGAGGCTCGAGATGGCGAAGATTCCAGTCAAGAACCCGGTCGTTGAACTCGACGGGGACGAGATGGCCCGCATCATGTGGGGCTTCATTCGCGAGAAGCTCGTGCTGCCGTACCTCGATGTCGACCTCAAGTACTACGACCTCGGCATGGAAAAGCGCGACGAGACGAACGACCAGATCACGATCGACGCCGCCGAGGCGATCAAGCAGTACGGCGTCGGCGTGAAGTGCGCGACCATCACCGCTGACGAGGCCCGCGTCGAAGAGTTCAAGCTCAAGAAGATGTGGCTTTCGCCGAACGGCACCATCCGCAACATCGTCGGTGGCACCATCTTCCGCGAGCCGATCATCTGCAACAACGTCCCGCGGCTCGTGCCGGGTTGGACGCAGCCGATCGTCATCGGTCGTCACGCCTTCGGTGACCAGTACCGCGCCACCGATTTCAAGGTTCCGGGTCCTGGCACCCTCACCACCCGCTTCACCCCCGCTGGTGGTGGCGAGCCGGTTGACTACCAGGTCTTCGAGTTCAAGCAGCCCGGCATCGCGATGACGATGTACAACCTCGACGAGTCGATTCGTGGCTTCGCGCAGTCGTCGTTCAACTACGGCCTGCAGCGCAGTTGGCCGGTCTACCTCTCCACGAAGAACACGATCCTCAAGACCTACGACGGCCGCTTCAAGGACATCTTCCAGGAAGTGTTCGAGGCTGAGTTCGCAGACCAGTTCAAGGCCAAGGGCATCTGGTACGAGCACCGCTTGATCGACGACCAGGTCGCGCAGGCGCTCAAGTCCAGCGGTGGCTTCGTCTGGGCCTGCAAGAACTACGACGGTGACGTCCAGTCCGACATCGTGGCGCAGGGCTACGGCTCGCTCGGCCTGATGACCTCCGTGCTGCTGACGCCGGACGGCCAGACCTGTGAGGCCGAGGCAGCCCACGGCACGGTGACCCGTCACTACCGCGAGCACCAGAAGGGCAACGCCACCTCGACGAACCCGATTGCCTCGATCTTCGCGTGGACGCGCGGCTTCGCGCACCGGGCCAAGCTCGACGACAACAAGGACCTCGCCGCGTTCGCTGACACCCTCGAGAAGGTCTGCGTGCAGACCGTCGAGTCCGGCCACATGACCAAGGACCTGTCCCTGCTCATCGGTGCCGACGCTCCGTTCCTCACCACGCAGGGCTTCCTCGACAAGCTCGACGAGGGCCTGCAGGCGGCGATGAAGTAGCCGGTCCGCATGCTGTATCCGCGGCGCCCTCACGGGCGCCGCGTGTGTGACTGACGTGCCCGCGTTGCGGGCTGCATTTGAGGAGATACGCAGTTGCGTAAGAAGGTAACGTTCGTCGGCGGTGGCAACACCGGTGGCGCGATGGCTCAGATGATGGTCGCTCGCGGCTACGCCGACGTGGTGCTCATCGACATCGTCGAGGGCCTGCCGCAGGGCAAGGCGCTCGACATCGCCGAGTCGGCTCCGTGGACCGGCTTCTCCACCCAGATCAAGGGCACGAACGACTGGGCCGACACGGCCGACTCCGACGTCGTCGTGATCACCTCAGGTGTCGCGCGCAAGCCCGGTATGACCCGCGAGGACCTGCTCGGCACCAACGCCGGCATCGTCCGCAGTGTCGTCACCAACGCCGCGAAGCACTCGCCGAACGCCGTGCTCGTGATCTTCGCGAACCCGATGGACGCCATGTGTCACGTCGCCCTCGAGGCCTCCGGCTTCCCGGTCGAGCGTGTCATCGGCCAGGGCGGCATGCTCGACTCGTCGCGCTACCGCACCTTCATTGCGATGGAGACCGGCACGTCCGTGAAGGACGTCGCCGCGTGGGTGCTCGGTGGTCACACAGAGGCCACGATGGTCCCGATCGTCTCGAGCGCCACAGTTGGCGGCGTACCGCTGACCCAGCTGCTCAGCCCCGAGAAGCTCGAGGCTGTCGTCGCCCGCACCAAGCGCGGTGGCGCCGAGATCGTCGATCTGCTCAAGACCGGCAGCGCCTTCATTGCCCCGGCCGCCGCGACGATCGAGATGGTCGATGCGATCCTGCTGGACGAGAAGCGCATCCTTCCCTGCGCAACCGTCCTGGACGGCCAGTGGGGCGTCCAGAAGGGCTACGTCGGCGCGCCCGTGCTGCTTGGTGAGGGCGGCATCCAGAAGGTCTACAACCCGCCCCTGTCTGACGACGAGGTTGCGGCCATCAAGGTCGCCGGCGAGGCCGTGCTCGAGCTCGTCGCTGCCACGCCCAAGGGCTAAGTCACACAACCTCGAGGTAGCCGATGACCACGACTGAGGCCCCGCAGACCCGCACCGAGTCCGACTCGTTCGGACCGATCCAGGTGCGCTCGGACGTCTACTGGGGCGCGCAGACGCAGCGTTCGATTCAGAACTTTCGCATCGGCGGCGAGCACTTCCCGCGCCCGCTCATCCGGGCGTTGGGGATCATCAAGCACGCGTCGGCGACCGTGAACCAGGATCTCGGCAAGCTCGATGCCGGCCTCGCGGACTCCATCCGCGCGGCCGCGCAGGAGGTCATCGACGGCGGGCTCGACGACCAGTTCCCGCTCGTGGTCTGGCAGACCGGCTCCGGCACCCAGACCAACATGAACGCGAACGAGGTCATCTCGAACCGCGCTATCGAGATGCTAGGCGGTGAGCTCGGCTCCAAGAAGCCGATCCACCCCAACGACCACGTGAACATGTCGCAGTCCTCGAACGACGTATTCCCTGCCGCAATGGCCGTCGCCACCGCCGAGCAGGTCACGCATCACCTGCTGCCGAACCTGAAGTACCTCCGCGACGCCCTCCAGGCGAAGGTGGACAGCTTCTCGACGATCGTGAAGATCGGCCGCACGCACCTGATGGACGCCACGCCCCTGACCCTCGGCCAGGAGTTCTCTGGTTATGTCCAGCAAGTCACGTACGGCATCGCCCGCGCGGAGTCGACGCTGCCTCGGCTGTACGAGCTGGCGCTCGGCGGCACGGCGGTCGGCACCGGCCTGAACACCCACCCCGAGTACGCCGAGCGCGTCGCGAAGGAGATTGCGAGGCTCACGGGCCTTCCCTTCATCACGGCGCCGAACAAGTTCGAGTCACTCGCTGCGCACGACGCGCAGGTCGAGCTCTCCGGTCAGCTCAAGACGATCGCCGTCTCGCTCATGAAGATCGCGAACGACATCCGCTTCCTCGGGTCCGGCCCACGTGCCGGCCTCGCAGAGCTGCTGCTGCCGGAGAACGAGCCGGGCTCGTCGATCATGCCGGGCAAGGTGAACCCCACCCAGTCCGAGGCGCTGACGATGGTCTGTGCGCAGGTGATCGGCAACGACGTCACCGTGAACATCGGTGGCGCCACCGGTCACTTCGAGCTGAACGTCTTCAAGCCGGTGATCGTCTACAACACGCTGCAGAGCCTGCGCCTGCTCGGCGATGCATCGCGGTCGTTCACCGACAACATGGTCGTCGGCATCATCGCCAACACGGCGCGCATCGAGGAGCTCATGCGCTCCTCGCTCATGCTCGTGACGGCGCTGAGTCCGCACATCGGGTACGACAAGTCAGCCGAGGTCGCCCACAAGGCGAACCACGAGGGCACCACGCTCCGCGAGGCTGCCCTCGCGCTGGGCTACGTCACTGTTGAGCAATTCGACGAGTGGGTGCGTCCAGAGGACATGATCCACCCCTAGGCGCCCCCGGCGGGGGCCTCGTCGAGATGCTACGCGGCGCCTTCGGGCGCCGCGTTTGCCTTCAGCGCACGCGCCAAACCGCCCGTTCGTTCTACTCGTACCGATCACACAGCGAAGGCGGTGACGCATGGGCACAACTCGAACGATGCAGCGACTCGGCCTCGCGTTGTTCCTCGCGATCGCCGTGCTCGGCACCGCCGCCTGCGCGACGGCGTCTCGCATCGCCGGCGAGGTAAAGCCGAGCACCAACGCCGTGGCACCCGCTCCGCCGATGGACTCACTCAGCAAAGGCGAAGCCTCATCGCAGTCCAGTGCCGGCAGCGCCGCGGGATATGACGGCGGCTCCACGACGACACTACCGAGCCAGGACGCGACTCGGCTGATGATTCGCACCGGCTCGATGGATCTCGTCGTGCGGTCCGTTCAGGACGCCGTGCAGTCCGCACGCGACGCAACGAGCGCGCTCGGCGGCTTCGTGTCCGACTCATCACTCTCCGGCAGCGGCGACCAGCAGACCGCACAAATGACGCTCCGCGTGCCCAGCAACAAACTCGATGACGCCATTGCCCGCCTCAAGGGCCTCGCCGTCGAGGTGCGCACCGCAAGCACCTCGTCACGCGATGTGACCGAAGAGGTCACCGACATCGAGGCGTCACTCCGCAACCTCCGCTCGGTGGAGGCGCAGTACACGCAGCTGCTCGGCCGCGCGACGAACGTGAACGACGTGCTGCAAGTGCAGCAACGCCTCGATCAGACACGGCTGCAGATCGACCGCACCGAGGCGCGCCGCAAGGTGCTGGCCTCGCAGGCGGAACTCTCGACGCTCAGCGTCTCGATGCGGTCATCGGCTGTGGCCGGCACCGGACGCCTCGCGGCGATCGAGCAGGCGTGGGCGGCATCGCTGCACACGCTCGACCGCATCATCACCGGCACCGTCGTCACGGTCGTGTTCTTCTGGTGGCTGATCCCGCTCGCGCTGATCGGCCTCTGGATCGGGCTCCGTGACGCGCGACGACGGCGAGCAGCGCGGTCGACCCCGGCCGGCTAGCCGCTACGAACGGACGAGCAGCACCGTGGCCACAATCAGACCGTAGCCGACGATCAGCACACGCAGCAGCACCGGGTTGATGCGCCGCGCGACGCGCACGCCGACGTAGCCGCCAATCGTCGACGCCACCGCCATCACCAGCGCCGGCCCCCACGCGACCGTCGAGAACACCGCGAACGCGAGCAGCGCCACGAAGTTGATCACGAGCGCCAGCAATCCCTTGAGCGCATTCGAATGGTGCAACGTGTCGGGCGCGACTATTCCGAGGAATGCGAGCATCAGGATGCCAATACCGGCTCCAAAGTACCCGCCGTACACCGCCACGAAGAAGATCGCGACGTGCAGCACCGGCGGCACCGCCTCGTCAGCGGCTGCGTTCATCCCTCGCGACGCCGCGATGCGTCCGAGGCGGCCCTGGAACGCGAGCAACACGCACGCGAAGTAGATCAGCCACGGCACGACTCGGGCAAACTGGCCGGGCGGCGTGAGCAACAACAGCGCGGCCCCCGCCGCAGCGCCGAGCACGCTCGCGGGTAGCAAGCTGATCGCGCGATGCCGACGTTCGAGAATCTCGGTGCGGTACGCGAGTGACCCGCCGACCGTGCCAGGCCAGATCGCGACGGTGTTAGTGACGTTCGCGATCTTGGGCGCGTAGCCAGCGGCAATCAGCGCTGGGAACGTGATCAGCGTGCCACCGCCCGCGACCGCGTTGAGGCCGCCAGCAATGAACGCCGCGAGGCTGAGGAGCGCGAGCTCGATCACCTTGTACGGAGCTCGAAGCTAGGTCGAGAGGCCCTGTCCGCCCAGCTTCCGGTTCTTCGACATCGACTTCAGGTAGTCGCGGTTCATATACGCGATCACATCGATGCTGATGCCCTTCGGGCACGCGAACTGGCACTCGCCGTGACTGGTGCAGGAGCCGAAGTACTCCTCCATGGTCTCGACCATGGACTGCGAGCGCTGCCAGCGCTCGGACTGACCCTGCGGCAGCAGGTTGAGGTGCTGCATCTTCGCCGCCGTGAACAGCGAGGCGGCTCCGTTGGGGCACGACGCGACGCACGCGCCGCAGCCGATGCATTCGGCGGCGTCCATTGCGGCGTCCGAGACGACCTTCGGGATCGGGATCAGGTTCGCCTCAACGGCCGAGCCCGTGTTCACCGAGATGAACCCGCCCGACTCGATGATGCGGTCGAACGCTGAGCGGTTCACGACGAGGTCGCGAATCAGCGGGAACGAGGCGGCGCGCCACGGCTCGACCGTGATCGAGTCGCCGTCCTTGAACAGGCGCATGTGCAGTTGGCAGGTCGCAGTCCGGAAGCCCGGGCCGTGCGCCTGGCCGTTGATCATCACGCCGCACGAGCCGCAAATGCCCTCGCGACAGTCGTGCTCGAATGCGATCGGCTCGATGCCGCGCTCAATCAGGTCCTCGTTCACAACGTCGAGGACTTCGAGGAACGACATGTCCTCGCTGATATCGCGCGCCTCGTAGGTCTCGAACTGGCCTTGGGCAGTCGGCCCGGTCTGGCGCCACACCTTGAGCGTGAGGTTCATCCTGGTCGCCCCTTACTTGTAGCTGCGTTGCGCCGGGTGGACGTGCTCGAACTCGAGCGGTTCTTTGTTCAGGAGCTGAGGCTTGCCCTCGCCCTGCCACTCCCACGCTGCGACGTACGAGAAGTTCTCGTCGTCGCGCGCTGCCTCGCCGTCCTCGGTCTGGTGCTCAACGCGGAAGTGACCGCCGCACGACTCCTCGCGGTGGAGGCCGTCGCGCGCAATCAGCTCCGCGAGGTCGAAGAAGTCAGCCACGCGGCCGGCCTTCTCGAGCGAGTCGTTCAGTGACTCACCCGAGCCAAGCACGCGCACGTCGCGCCGGAAGTCCTCGCGCAGGCTCGAGATGTCGCGCATGGCCTCCTGCAGGCCAGTGGCCGTGCGCTCCATGCCGATCTTCTCCCACACGATGTGGCCGAGCGCCTTGTGGAAGTAGTCCACGGAGTGCGTCCCCTGGTTCGAGAGGTAACGCTTCGTCTGATCCTCGACCTCGGCACGTGACTCGCGGAACGCCGCGTGGTCCGTGCCCACCGCGCCCTGCCCGAGCAGACCCGCGAGGTAGTCGCTGACCGTGTTCGGCAGGACGAAGTAGCCGTCCGCGAGCCCCTGCATCAGCGCGGATGCGCCGAGGCGGTTCGCACCGTGGTCGGAGAAGTTCGCCTCACCGCCCACGAACAGGCCGGGAATGCTGCTCATCAGGTTGTAGTCCACCCAGAGCCCACCCATCGTGTAGTGGGTGGCCGGGTAGATGCGCATCGGCGTCTCGTACGGGTCTTCGCCGGTGATGCGGTCGTACATCTCGAAGAGGTTGCCGTAGCGCTCCTCGATTTCAGGCTGCCCGAGCCGGTCGATCGCCGAGCCGAAGTCGAGGTACACGCCGTTCTTCAGCGGCCCCACACCACGGCCGTTGTCGACCTGCCGCTTCGCGGCGCGCGACGCCACGTCACGCGGCACGAGGTTGCCGTACGCCGGGTACTGACGCTCGAGGTAGTAGTCGCG
>JBAXNX010000020.1:0-11594 GCA_037133575.1 Chloroflexota bacterium | reverse complement strand
CCGACGTCAGCGCCCTTGGTGAAGATGCCGCCACCGAGGCGGGCGAAGATCGAGATGAGCGAACCACCAAAGCCGAGGCCGACGAGGCCCTCGACGACGTGCCCCATCGCGTCCGGGCCGTTGGGGTCGAAGCCGACACCGACCGAGCGGAGCAGGATGTAGTACAGGGCAACGCCCAGCAGACCGAGCCCAACCACGAGCAAGCCCGTGATGGCGCCGGCGCGGAACGCGATGGTCAGCGCCGCAGCCATGCCGTGCCGAGCCGCCTCGGCGGTCCGGACGTTCGCCCGTACCGAGACGTTCATGCCGACGTAGCCGGCGCCTGCGGACAGCACCGCGCCGATGACGAAGCCGAGCGCGACGTGCAGGCCGAGCAGTGCGCCGAGCACCACGCCGAGGATGACCCCGACGATGCCGATCGTGCGGTACTGCCGGTTCAGGTACGCAGACGCCCCTTCGGCGACCGCACCTGCGATCTCCTGCATGCGCGCGTTACCCGCACTGGCTGCGAGCACCGTGCGACCTGCAACTGCTCCGTAGAGCAATGCAAGCACACCCATCCCTACGACGAGCATGTAGTACGTATTAGTCATGCCAGCTGCGCCCCTCTGCCCTGGACGTCGCCAAATAACTTGGCGGTGATACTGCGCCGGACGATGCCAGAACGATGGTGCTAGCGCAACCGACACGTAATGCGCTCGTAACGTGCAAAGTCTGCGCGAAGCGAGTCAGCCGCCACCCTCCTCTACTTCGAGGAACAGGCGTCGAGACGCAGTGAATCTTCCGAGGTACGACCTACCACCCAGAGAAGCTGGGCGAAGAGCGGCCACGCCGCCCGCTAGCGGCAGCGTCCGAGCACTGCCGTGTTCGCCGGCAGGCCCTGCGGGAACATCGAGAGCCAGCGCTGGTTGACTGCGGTGATCGTGGTGCCCGGCACGTAGATCACGAAGCTCCCCTGCCCGTCGGTCACCCAGAACGCGGCCGTCGCCGGCGGGCACCCGGTCACATCGATCAGGCGCTGCGTCGAACCACCGGTGAACACGAAGAGCCCAAAGCCCGAGGCAGGCAACGTCGAGACGCCGGCGGTGCCCCCCGTGGCGCTCCCCGCGACCGTCACGGTCACGCTCGCAGATCCCTGGTGCAGGTAGCGATCCGTCGCCGTCAGCGTGAACACGTACACGCCCGGACTCGACGCCACAAAGTTCGAGGCAAGCGTCGTCGCGCCCGCCAGCGCCCCGGCAGCGGGACCCGAGGTCTGCGTCCACGCGAAGGTCAGCGCGTCGTTCTCCGGATCCGAGGCCGTGCCAGCCAGGCTCACGGTGTCGCCCACCTGCGCGGTGAGCGCACCGCCGACGCCGACCGTCGGCGTGCGGTTGATGCCATACACGTCCTGCAGGCGTGCGAGTTCCGCCATGGTCGGATTGGGGTGGCAGAAGGTCGCGTTCGCGAAGTCGATCGTCGGGTACATCACATCAGCCGAGGTCGTGCTGTGCCCGAGCCCGAGCACGTGGCCTACCTCGTGCGTGACAGCGTGTTGGAAGCACGTGAGGTTCTGCGGGAAGCCGTTCGGGATGTAGACATCCGCCTCGACGATCGTGCGCACAGTCGGGTTCACGGCTGGCTGGCGGATGATGCTCGACTTCGTCGTCGCCGCGTCGCCACCAGGCACGACCGGGCCATCCATGAACCCAATCTCGTTGCGGCCATCGCCACTCTGCTCGACGCTCCCGGCGGCGCAGTCGCCGCCGTACATGACACCGAGCGGTGCCTCAGCCTTATTCCAGGCGAGCGTGGCGTCCCGGACCGCCTGCTGGAACTGCACCGCCGTCATCCAGCTAGGACGCCCCGTCTGAATGGTGCACACCTGCACCGGACGAGTCTGTGCGGCCCAGGACGCAGCCGGATTGCCGCACTCAGGCGGCGTCTCACCGTTCTTGCAGTCCGCTAAGAGGTCGATCGACTGGCCCAGCGGAATGCTGTGCACGTCGCCCGGATCGCTCCCCACCCCTGAGGTCGCCACATGCAGCACCTGCACGAGCTCGATGCGCTCACCGCCATCTGCCCAGGCGCGCGTCGGCGAACCGACGATCACGAGGCCGAGCACGAGTGTGAGTGCCACTGCGAGCGAAGCGAGTCGGCGAAGCATCGACACAGCGATCACGGTCAGCCTTCCATGCACCATGCATGTTCAGACCACCGCGCAACGACGGCAATCGGTGTTCAGGCGATGCAACGAAACTGCGAGGCATTCGGTTCGTCGCGAACCTCGCGACAGCGCGCCGAGGGCCGCGATAGCTCGACTGCTAGTCGAGGCCGGCCAGCGTACGCGCCTCGTTCGCGTCGACCGGCGGCGCTCCATGCAGCGTCCGCAGCCGATTGATGCGCTCGAGGACCGGCGGGTGCGTCGAGAACAGCCCTTTCGAGCGGTCCTCGAACTTCTTGATCGGGTTCACGATGTACAGGTGCTGGGTCGCGCGGTTGGCAACCTCGAGCACCTCCGTGTCGCCGGCAATCTTCGCCAGCGCCCGCTCCAGGCCAGCGGGATTGCGCGTCAGCGCCACCGAGCTCGCATCCGCCAGGTACTCGCGCTGTCGGCTCACCGCGAGCTGCACGAGCCGCGCGAAGATCGGCGCAAGGATCGCGAGCACAAGCGCGAGCACCATCACGATCGCCTGTGCGCCATTGCCGCCGCCGCTGTCGTCCCGACGGCGCCGTCCGCCGCCGACACCACCCCAGAAGGTCATGCGCAGGAATATGTCCGCCAGCAGCGCGATGCCGCCCACGAGCACGCCAACGAGCAGCGTGAAGCGGATATCGAGGTTCCCGATGTGCGACAGCTCGTGCCCGATCACGCCCTGCAACTCCTCGCGGTCGAGCTTCTCGAGTAGGCCGGTCGTGATCGCGACCGAGGCGTGCTGCGGGTCACGGCCCGTCGCAAAGGCGTTCGGCGCCGTGTCGTCGATGATGTAGACCTTCGGCACCGGGATCCCGGCTGCCAGCGCCAGCTCGTTCACCACGTTGATCAGCTGTGGCGCCTGCTGCGCACTGACCTCGTGCGCCTGCGACGCCGCGAGCACGATCGAGTCGCCGGCGTAGTACGAGCCAATCGAGAGCACGGTCGACGCGCCGAGCGCGATCACCAGCGCGCTAAGCGCACCCGCCTCGCTGCCCGTCCACGCATACCCGACCGCGAGACCAAACACCGCGAACACCAGCGCAACGACAAGCAGGAGCAGCACCGAGTTGCGTCGGTTCTGCCCCTGCAGCGTGTAGAACGTCGCCACGATGAGACTCGCGGGCTAGCCCAATCGGCCTAACGCAACCGCACTTCGGGCACAGCCTGGGCTTCTGGCTCAGCCGCGAAGAAGTCGCGGCGCATGAAGCCAAACATGCCCGCGAGCACGTTCGTCGGGAACGTCGCGGTCGCCGTGTTGTACTCCAACACGGTGGCGTTGTAGTGCTGCCGCGAGAATGCGATCTGGTTCTCCGTCGTCGCCAGCTGCTCCTGGAGGTCAGCCACGTTCTGGTTGGCCTTCAGCTCCGGGTAGTTCTCGACCACCGCGAACAGCGATCGCAACGCGCCGGTCAGCTGCCCCTCAGCGGCCGAGGCCTCCACGGGCCCCTGCGCACCGGCCGCGACCGCGTTGGCGCGCGCCTCGGTCACCTTCGTGAGCACGTCCTGCTCGAACCCCATGTAGTCCTTCACCGCGTTCACGAGGTTCGGGATCAGGTCATGGCGACGCTTCAGCTGCACGTCGATCTGCGCCCAGGACTCGTCGACGCGCAGTCGACGCTTCACCAGGCCGTTGTAGATGCCGATCACGGCGAGCGCGATCACCACAACGACCGCGAGCACCACCAGCAAAGTCACCATCGAGCCCATACGGGCCTCCTTCAAGACGCATCAGTACCTATCGAGTATGACACGCCCTGCCCGGATTGCCCGGCAATGCGGGCCTGCCAGACCCGACGGTCGATCGAGGCTTGTGACCACCGCCTCAAGAAGCTGGACGAAAAGCGGCTAGCCGCCCCCGAGGAGCTGACGCACGCTGCCGAGTGCGTACCCCTGCTGCCGCAGGCCATCGAGAATCGCCGGCAGCGCGATCCCGTCCTGCGACTGCGACCCGACGTGAAAGATATAGATCGCCCCCGGCGAGGCGTTCGAGATGCACCGCTCAACGATCGCGCCCGCGGAGATCCCTCGCCAGCCCAGTGAGTCGAGTGTCCACAGCACGTTGTACGTGTAGCCCAGCGCCGCCACGTCCGCGTTCACTGACGAGTCGTAGTCGCCATACGGCGGCCGGAAGTACGGCTTCATGTCGCGCCCGGTGATCCCGCGCACGATCTCCTCAGCGCGCACGAGCTCACGAGCTCGCCCTGCGCTCGACATCGCCCCACGCCCGGTCGAGACGCCCGTGAAAGAGTCGTGGTCGTAGGTGTGATTGATGAAGTCGTGCCCCTCGTCCGCCATCCGGCGCACGAGCTCCGGGTGTGCCTCGGCCCACTACCCCGTCATCCCGAAGCTCACGCTCACCCGCCGATCGCGCAGCGCATCGAGGATCTGCGTCGTGTAGCCCACGTCCGAGCCCGCATCGAACGACAGCGCGATGAACTTCCGATCAGTGCTGCCCCTCGAGATCACCGCGGCGCTCTGGCCCGGCACGATCGGCGCGACCCTAACCGCAGCGGCCGCAGTCGCCACGACAGTCGCGACCGGCGGCGCCGGCGTGGCCGAGACAGTCGCCTCGGGCGTAGCCGTCGAGGTCGCCACCGCAGCCGCAGTGCGGTGCTGCACCGCCCGCGTCGCCACGAGCGGAACGAGATCCGAGGTATGCGCAGATTCGCTGGGCCGTGACACGTACCCGGCCACCGAGGCGATCAACGCAACCAGCGGGATCAGCACCAACGCAGCGGCCAGCCTGCCGCGCTCCCGCAACCGCCTAGCCACGTGGCGCCTGGTTCAGGTACTCGAGAATCCCACGAGCCACCCCACGCGCGAGCCCGTTACGCACGTCCTCGGACTGGAGCAGTGCAGCGTCCGCAGGCGAGCTCACGAATAGCAGCTCCACGAGCGCGCCGGGCATCGCCGTCGGTCGGCTCGTCATCGCCTGATCGCCCGTCCCGCCGCGCTGCAGCACCTCAGCCCCTGTTGTCCCTCGCCCTGGCCCGAGCAGGAACAGCGGGAAGCAGCGCCCCTGGAAGCCACGCAGGCACGAGTCGTCCTTGGCCCCGCGGTCCAGCACCGAGATGCCGGCATTCGTCATCTCACCGATCACATTGCGCTGGATCGTCGAGGCGAGCGTGCGGTTCGCATCCGCGAACGGCCGCAGGCTATCCCAGTACGTCTCGACGCCACGGTCTGCCGAGCTCGCCGACCCGTTCGAGTGCAGCGAGACAAAGATGTCTGCGTTGATGTCGTTCGCGAGGTCGATGCGCGCCTGCAGGTCGCGCCGCGTCGCGCTGTAGCCCGCGATCGGCGGCCCCACATACGTCCGCACATCGCCGCGGCGCGTCATCACGACGCGCACGCCCTGCGCAAGCAAGAACGCCTCGACCCGAAACGCCATATCGAGGTTTGAGTGCTTCTCGACCACCCCGTTCGCAGCCGCGCCGATCTCGTCGTCGGCGTGCCCGGGGTCGATCACCACCACGCGCGCCTTATCCCCCGCGGCCCGAGGCAGCGCGGGCACGCTGTAGTTGTCACGCGGCGCCGTGCGCGGCGCGCCCGGATCCACGGGCGCGGGCGGCGCGCTGGCGACGGGTGTCGGCGTGGCGGACGGCGTAGGGCTCGCCGTGAAGGTCTCGGCAGGGATCAGACGCGAGGTGGCAGCCACCGTGGCAGTCACGGCGCTCACCAGCGGGGTGGTGCGGCTCGGCGCGCCGCAGGCGGCGCACCCAAGCGCGATAAGGGTCAGAAGGACGACGAGTCGCGCTCGCACAGGGTGCCTCCGGTGACAGCTCAGCCGTTGTGTACCAGAGGGGCTGCCCGCGAGGCGCGCGAGCGGTACCGTGAAATTGTCTATGAGTACCAACGTCCTTGTCACGCTCGATCTGGCGCCAGCGATCCTCGACCGCATCCGCGCCGTCGATCCGTCGCTCAACGTGCGCGCGCTTGCCGCAGGCACGCGGGCGTCGTTTGGCGGCCGCCTCCCCTACCCGAGCGAGCTCCAGGCGACGGCTCCAGCCGCCGAGATCGAATCTGCGCTGGCCGATGCCGACGTCCTCTACTCGTCCTGGGCCGGCGTCCTCCCCGACCTCGATCTGCCGAGGCTCGCGCCGAACCTGCGCTGGGTGCAGCTGCTCCACGCCGGCGCCGAGCGTGTGAACGCCTCACTGATCGGCGACGTCGCCTTCACCTCCGCCGCAGGCATGTCCGCCGGCCCGATCGCCGAGTGGGTGATCGGCACGATGCTGATGTTTGCCAAGGGCTGGCCTGCCGTGTTCCTTGACCAGCAGGCCCACACCTATCGCCGCTACATGCCGCGCGAGGTCGAGGGCATGACCGTCGGCATCGTCGGCCTCGGCACCATCGGACTCGAAGTCGCGAGGCGTGCCCGCGCGCTCGGCTGCCGCACGCTCGGCATGCGGCGCTCCTTCACGACTCGCAGCCCACACGACGCCGTCGACGAAGCGGTACCACCGAGTGACCTCGATTACTTGCTGCACGAGAGCGATGTCGTGCTGATCTCCGCTCCCGCAACCGCGGAGACCGCACAGCTGATCGACGCCCGCGCGCTGCGCGAGATGAAGCGCGACGCCGTGCTCATCAACGTCGCGCGCGGCTCGCTCATCGATGAGACCGCACTGGTCGAGGCGTTGCGAGCCGGTACGATCTCCGGCGCGGCGCTCGACGTGTTCAGCGTGGAGCCGCTGCCGGCCGACTCGCTGCTCTGGGACGCGCCCAATCTGCTGATGACGCCGCACGTCGCCGCCGGCACCGACCGTTACTACGAGCGCGCCACGGCGATCTTCTGCGACAACCTCGCCCGCTTCCTGCGCGGCGAACCACTGATCAACGTCGTCGATACGGCACGCGGTTACTAATGCGAGGGTACTGATGGACCTGCATCCCGCCGTCGCTGCCTTCCTCGAACATCAGCGCGTCGTGCGACTGGCGATCGAGACTGACAACGGCCCGCACGTGCTCGCGATCCGCTTCGCGCTGCTCGACGGCGCGCTGATCACCGTCGCCGGTGACGCCGACGAGACGCCGAACCTCCGCGCCGTCTACCTGCATCCCGACGTGGCTGTGCTCGCCGACGAGTACAGCGAGGATTGGACGCGTCTCTCGTGGGTCGAGCTGCGCGGACACGCCACCGTGCTCGACGGCGGCGACGACCACGCCGAGGCAATCGCGCTGCTGCGCGAGCGCTACCCGCAGTACCGCCTGCGCCCGCTCACCGAACGCATCGTGCTGCGCATCGATCCGTCCGAGGTGCACCACTGGGGCCTGCGCGAGGATGACGCGCTCGACGGCGTCGAGGTGCGCGGCCTCAACCTCGTGCGCGGCGAGCAGCGCACTTCCGCCCCGCACATCATCACCGAGTACCGCGCGGGCCTGTCGACCGGCGCGCTGTCGCTGCTCGTGCCCACCGACGACGGCATGCGCCGCCGCGCGATGGAGTCGCACGACGAGACCGCGATGCCCGACGAGGGCGGACGCATGCTCCGCTACCGCATCGACGATCTCGAGGACGGTCTGTACGCGGCCGAGAGCGTCGGCACCGCCGAGGCCGTACACACCACGTACTTCGAAGTGACCGAAGCAACCGTCCGCCGCATCTTCGAGAGCGAGCGCCGCGCCCTCCAGGAACTGCGTCGTCGCCGCTAGCATCGACCGCAGGTCGAGCTCAAACACGTTGCCCGCAGGGCAATCTCAAACGCTGCGCTAGATCACGATGAACGGGACGCGCATCTCCGCGGCCGTGAGGCCCGAGTGCTGCGATCGCAGGACACGCCGGCCCTCCGATCGCCACCCGACCGGACGGAACTCCAACACATCCGCCCCGAGCGAGATGGCGACGTAATCCCCCATCCGCTGCCGCGTCGTCGCCGTCACCGTCTCGCCGAGCAGCCCGGCCTCGATCACCTCATCCGGCGTGAGCAACACAAATAGGTCGCCGTAGCGATTGCGGAACGCCTCCGCGAATGCCTCGCCCTCTTCCGGTCGTTCGAGGTGGAAGTACACGACACGATCGTTGCCGGTCGGCGCGATCCCCAGGTAGCGCCCCACGTCGTCATCGCCTCGCATCACTCGAGAGGCCGATGGCGGGTAGGGCAGGTGCCCGTGGTCGGCTGTGAGCACAATGCGCGTGTCCTCGCGCGCGAGCGCAATCGCCAGCCGCTGCACTTCACGGTCAAGCGCCCGCACCTCACCGACGACTTCAAGATGTGCCGGCCCATGCTCGTGCGCCGCATCGTCGATGCGCGGCACGTACAGCACCGTGCACGTCTCTCCCCCAGCAGCACGAAGCTCTGCATCTCGAATGTGCTCCAGCACCACATCCACGCCATCCGCGAGACCGCGGTACCCGCGCTGGGGCGCACCACCCCCAGACGCATCCGAGAACCCGCTGCCGACGATCCGCTCCGGGAGCACGAACAGAGTTGAGCGCGCGCTGCGCCCGAGCAGCGCTGGCGCCCCGAATATGTCGCCCACCTCGACACCGAGCGTGCGCAGATCAGCGCGATCGGATCGCCGCTGAAACGCGAGGATGTCCGCAACACCGATGTCGCGCGGACCGAGCATCCAGTGCCCGATCACGCCGTGCTCGCCCGGCCAGCGCGCAGTCTGCAAACTGGTCAGCGCAGCAGCGGTGGCCGACGGGAACACGGTCAGCGCCTCCCCTGAGACGTGCTGCCACAGAAAGCTCGCCGCTGGCATCGACTCGAGCAGGTCGAGGCCGAGCCCATCCGCGATCACCAGCACGAGGTGTCGAGGCGTCCCGATGCGCTCGCGCATCGCATGCCCGGCCTCCGACTGCACGACCCCGGGCACACCACTCGCCGCCCAGAACGCAGCAGCAAGATCCACGATCGATGGCACGCTGCCGCGCGGGTGCGTCAGTGCCCCGCTCGCAAACTTTGTACGTAAACGTTCGAGATCGTCACTCATTGTCCTGTCACGTTGACCGTTTCATTGCACTCCAGCAACAACCCGATGTGAGACTCATTCGTACAGTTGGTACTCAACCCGTGGACATCGAAGGACTCCCACATGGTCCCAGGCCTCATCGCCGGCGCCGTCGGCGCACTCGTCGCCGTCCTGCTCTCGCTCCCATTGCAGTCTCCTGACGACATCTTCTTCAACTCACTCACCGTTGGCCTCGGTGGTGCCGTGCTGGCGCTCGTTGCCGGCGCGGCCTGGAACGCAGTGCAGCGCTCGCAGAACGCAGTGCGCACCTTCGAGCTCGCCATCGGCGCCGGCTTCGTGCTCGTCGTGCTCGCAGCCCTCGGCCTCGAGACGCAGCTGGCGAGGTCGTTCAGCTACATCGCCCCGATCGCAGCCGTCGACTTCGGTGCCATCGCCATCCTCACCCCGATGCTGGCCCAGCGCGCGATCCCGATGTGGGCCGGCGCAGCCGCTGTCGTGCTCCCGCTCGCCCTCGGCGCGGCACTCATGGGCCAGCGCGACACGCAGACTGCCGCCCTCGCACTCCCCAGCTCGACCTCGATGGCCGCCACGACAGCCACGAGCACGACCGCGAGCGGCACCACCACCGCCGGCGCTACCACGACCCCGTCGAGTTCTGCCACGGCCGCCGCGACCACCGCAGCAGCGGCTGCTGGCACAAAGACCACCGCCGACGTGAAGGGCATGACCTACGTCGTCTCGGACGGCTCGGCCTCACAGTTCGTGGTGCGCGAGAAGATCGCGCAGCTCCCGCTCCCGAACGACGCGACCATGAAGAACACCGCGGTGACTGGCAACGTCTACCTCGACGGCCGCGCCACGACCGTGAACCTCGATATGTCGAAGTTCAGCAGCGATCAGGGCATGCGTGACCGCTTCATCAACCAGCAATGGGGTCGCACGCCGACCGCGACCGTCACCATCAACGACCTCGGCTCGTTGCCGGCCTCCTACAAGACCGGCGAGACCGTGAAGCAGAAGGTCAGCGGCACCCTCAAGATCCAGGGCAACGAGGTGCCCATCAGCTTCGACGTCGAGGCCCAGATGGACGCGAGCGGCACGCTGAACATCCTCGGCACCACCTCGTTCAAGTGGTCCGACCTCAAGATGACCGCACCGAACACACCCACGGTCGCCGTGCAGGACACGGTCGCCGCACAGGTGCTGCTCGTCGCAAAGCCAACCAGGGCGTAATCCTCATGGCCCATGCCCGCGGCGAATCACGGGCATGCGAGGCAATGTGCTGACGCGAACCAACGTCGTGATGGGCGAAAGGTCGCCAACGGCGGCTAGGATGGAGGCATGACCTCCGCCTCGCCCGCGCCCGTGAACTCGTCTCCGACGAGGTCACCATGAACGTGAGTGCAGCGGAGCTGCAGGCGCAGCTCGGTGAGCCCTACACCAGCGTCACCACCGCCGAGGACCGCGAGCGCCACGCCGAGCTCCTCTCGACCATCTCCGTGCAACAGCCGCTCGCCCTGCATCTGCAACCGCGTCGCTACGGGCGCTGGCGCGTGACCGTCGCGGCTGCGGACACCCTCGGTGCGCTCTCGATCATCAGCGGCTCGCTGACCGCTGCCCGCCTCGACATCGAGTCCGCTGACCTCTTCACCCTGCGCGTCCCCGCCCTCGCCCGCGCGTCGCGAGTCACGAGCAGACACCAGTTGCAGGCCGCCTCGATCACAGTGGGCCGTCTCCTCGACATCTTCGAAGTGCAGCCCGACGCGCACTGGGACGACGCGCAGTGGGATGCGTTGCTCGCCGACACGTCAGCGCTGCTCGCCGCCCCGCGCGACGAGGCACGCGCACGCGTCGTCGACGCAGTGAGCGACGTGCTGCGCGCGACGCCCGACGAGCACGGCGCGCGCTTGTGGCCGGTCACCGTCACCACCTCGATCGAGGCTGACGAGACCCGCCTGCACATCACCGGCCAGGACACCCCCGGCTTCCTCTTCGAGCTCACCAATGCGCTGGCGCTGCTCAACGTGAACATCACGCGCGGTCACATCCGCACCACCAATGGCGAGACCGACGACGTCCTCGTGATCCGAGGTGCCCACGGCGAGCCGCTCCACGACGAGGCGCCGCTGCGTCAGGTGCGCGCCGCCGTCGCCCTCATCAAGCAGTTCACGGCACTGCTCCCCGACACCGCCGACCCCGCACAGGCGCTGCGTCAGTTCGCCGCGCTGATGCGCCAGCTGCTCACGCAGCCACAGTGGGCCGACGACATCGCGGCACTCGAGGACAGCGAAGCGCAGCGCACGCTCGCCGAGGTGATGGGCGCGAGCACCTTCCTCTGGGAGGACTTCCTGCGCATGCAGCACGCGAGCCTGCTCCCGCTCGTCGGCGATATGGCGACCCTCGACCGCTACGTGCCGCGCGACGAGCTCGAGCGCGACCTCGCACAACGCCTCGCCGCATCCAGCGATGCGCCCGCGACCGCGCTCAACGCCTGCAAAGA
>JBAXNX010000019.1:0-11686 GCA_037133575.1 Chloroflexota bacterium | reverse complement strand
GACTGCAGGATCTGGTAGTACGAGAACACCGGAGTGATCCCTGCCGCGACCGACTCCTGGATGTAATTGCTGGCGAAGGACCCATTGGGGTTCCAGTTCGCCCAACCACCGCCCGTATTCACGCCGCCGGCGAGGTACTGGTAGCGGAAGCGGACGCCTGTCGAGGTCTTCAGTGCTGCCGCGCCGTTCGGCGCGTCAGCCATTCCGAGTTGCAACGTCGTCGGCCAGTTCGCTGGGAGCGGAGGCAGCTTCGACGAAGGCGCCGTAGTCGGCACGACGGTAGGTGCAGCCGTGGCTGTAGGCACGACTGTTGCGGGCGGTGTTGGGCTACTGCCGGAGACCGTGATTGTGGTTGCGTTGTCGTTCCATGCGTAGAGCTGCCCCCACGCCGGTGCAAAGATGCCCACCTTCACTCGATACGTCCCTGTGCGCGGCGTCACGAATGAGTATGAGAACGTTCGGGACTGATTTCGCTTGAACGCCTGCGCGTCCCACGATTGCTGCCCAACGACGGTTCCTGAGCCGTCGGAGACCTGGACGAAGACAAGTGCGGAGCTGCTGGTGGCGCTGGTGGAGACTTTAGTCTCGATCGCAGCCGTGCCAATGGTAGTGAGGCTAGCTGGACTCGCACTCGCGGCAATCGTCCAACCATTCGAGGTGATCGTCGTCGCCTCGCTGTGCGAGCGCGGGATGAACACACCGATGACCACTGCGGTCAGGAGTGTGAGGGGGATCAGCACATATGCGAGCTTCAACAGTGTCTGCCTCCGAGCGGAGCGCGCCGGATTCACGCGCAGCCTTCCTCAACCACTGGAACTGAGGTTCCCGGTTAGAACGGGGCGCCTGTTGTGGCGTGCGGGGCAACGAGGCACGAATGTTGTGGGATGGAAAATAGAGGCAGGTTTGCACAGTGTTACCCGAATGACATCGAGCACCGCTCTGTGAAGGGCCGAAACGTGGTGCAACTCTCGCATCCGATGCGCCACTAGAGCGCATCGGAGTTATCGAGTGGTTGAGCGAGGGGCCGGACTGGCTGGTTAGTCCTGGGCCTCGAGGAACGCGATGGCTGTCTCGATGACGCGCTTGGTCTCGCTCGGCCCGTTGACCTGGATCGAGGCGACGCCGGCTTCCTTCGCGGGGTAGTCGTTGCCGCCGGGGAAGAGCGCGTCGCCGACAAAGACCATCTCAGCGATCGAGATGCCGAGGATGTCACGCAGCTTGCGAATGCCGTACGCCTTGTCGATGCCCGGCTTGGTGACATCGATCGAGGTAGTGCCGCCGAGCCTCACCGAGAAGCCCCCGAGCTTGCTGTCGAGCAGCGTCTTGATCTGCTGACGCTTCGCGAAATCGGGATCCCATGTCTCTTTCGCCTCGAGGGGGGCCTGCTGGCCCAGCGCGGAGAAGGTGATCTGGCTCCCGCGGTCCTCGATGCGCTCGCCCCACGTCTGCTCGGGCGTGAAGCCAGCCTCGTTCACTGCGCGCTCGAGCTCGCGGACGATCTCGGACTTCTCGTCCGCGGAGAGATCGTCTGCGTACTGCTGTTCCCAGGTGCCGGTGTACGAGTAGAACTGCGTGCCGCACGTCGGCAGCAGCGAGAGCTGCGCCAAGTGGTCACCAGGGGCCAGCATGCCGAGGATCTGCTGCTGGAACTGCGGCCAGCCGCCTCCGGAGATGATGGCGACGTGTGCCACCTCTAGCAGGCGTGTCATCAAGACAGCCATCTCGCTATCGAGAGCGGACTTGCTCAACGCGAGCGTGCCGTCGAGATCAAACACGATGAGTCGTTTCATTAGCCCCTCCAGGACTGAGTCTGGCGATCGTATGTCGTCCATCGGCGCGTCGCGCAACTGCCATGGCAGTGTGGCGAACACAGTCAACGCCGAGATGGACGCCGCACCGCATGAATCGCACCAGACTGGCTAGCTGACGTACAGCGAGGGTCGTCCGATGGTGACGGGACAACTCGGCGCTCCAAAGAGTAACGCCGAGTTGTCCGGGGGTGCGAGAGATCCTGTGGGGGCATGACGGCACCCGATGGGCACCGCTTCATGTCTTAACCCGTCGTTTATGTGCCGACTCCGAAGCGTTAACGCGCCGTTCGTACGGTGCCGCGAGCGTCTAGGAGGACTGCATTGCTTCTCACTCATCGAGTTCCCACTGCCATCCGCACCGTTCGGCTGCGGCACGTCCTGCCCGTCCTCGTCGCCCTAGGCTTCGGGGTCATGGCGGGAGGCCATGCGAGCGGGCAGACAACACCGACGGCCACTCCAACAGCTGCGGCCACAGTCGCCGCCACACCGGGCACGTCCTCCGCCACAAACACTAAGGCCTTCCAGTACTCGTTCGGACTCTGGGGGGACCTGCCGTACAACGACGAGCAGGCCCTGATTGGCGTGCCGAACCTCATCGCCGACATGAACGCCTCGGACATCGAATTCAGCGTCCACGACGGTGACCTCAAAGCCGGCAGCGCCATCAAGGACTCGAAAACGCCGACCACATGCAGCGATGCGCTGTACGAGCAGGCGGCAGGCTACTTCAACGCCCTGAACAAGCCGGCGTTCTTCGTGCCTGGCGACAACGACTGGACGGACTGCGACCGGCCCGCTAACGGGGCCTACAACGAGCGCGAGCGCCTCGACTTCGAGCGCGCGAAGTTCTTCGGGACGCCGAAGTCGTTCGGGAAGACCACGCTCGACACGATCGTGCAGGCGGGAAACCTCTGCCTCGGCAGTAAGGGCATGGTTCAGTGCGTGGAGAACCGTCGCTGGAACTTCAAGGGTGTGACGTACGCCACCGTGAACATCCAGGGCTCGTGCAACAACCTGTGCGACGAAAGCCCTGACCCGCAGGAATGGATGCTCCGCAACATTGCGGACCGGATCTGGCTGCAGCAGGTGTTTGCGGCGGCGAAGGCCGACAACTCCGTCGCGGTGGTGCTGCTCACGCAGGCCGACCCCGGCTTCGACCTCTCAGACGCGACCCGCACCGAGACTCGAGACCCGAAGACGTTCGCCGAAGCGGACAAGGATCCGGATGGATTCTCCGATTACCTCAACACCCTGCGTAGCGAGGTGATGGCGTTTCGCAAGCCGGTGCTGTACGTCCATGGGGACTCGCACTACTTCCGTATCGACAAGCCGATGCAGGATGCGAAGGGGCAGCGGCTCGAGAACTTCACGCGCCTCGAGACCTTCGGCGACAATGCTGCGAACGGGAACAACGATGTGCACTGGGTGAAGGTACTCGTGGACACGACGAGTCGCGATGTCTTCGCGTACCAGACACAGATGGTTCCGGCCAACCGCGTATCGGTGCCAAATCCATGAGTCTGGGCATCACGCTGCGCCAAGAACACCCAGATGGGCGTTCTTGGCGCAGTGACCAACTGACTCGCCGCGTGCGCCGACTGACGGAGAATGTGCGCCCCGGTCGCATTCGGAGCGGTGGGACTGTCGGCATCGCTCGCGGTCACGGGGACGTGGTGCGCGATGAGGGGCCATCGGACTGGGGGACTCGTGTCCATGCCCCCGCCTTGGTCATTTCCTCGATCTGGATCGACTGATAGAGGCGCCGAGCGCGCTGCGCCCGCGCCGCGTCATCCGCGCCGTTCGCTCGTGCGCTTTCACCCCGCGCCTCTTCAGGTGTCTCGTACTCGCGCGTGAATGTTCCATTGCTGCCAGGCGCATCAAACGTCGGTGACAACGCGCCACATCTTCATCGTCGACCTCGGGGTGATAGCGATGTTCCGCTGATAAATCGTTTTGTGTCGTATATCCACGATAGCATCAGGTCCGGTGCCGCCCTGGGCGGGCCTCGGGGCAGTGCATGCGAGCTACGACGAGAGATCGTGGATAGAGCGCCCGAGAAGGATCCGGACGCCGCTTGTAGCCGTGACGTGTTCCGCGCGACCGGCTAAGCCGCGGCGGTCAGTCGTTCAGCGAGCCAGGCGCTTACCTGTTCCGCCGGGAGAGGCGCGGCGAAGTAGTAGCCCTGCGCAAATCGGCAGCCCAAGGAAGCGAGGAGCATCGCTTGCTCGCTCGTCTCGACACCCTCGGCGACAACATGAACGCCTATCGCCTGAGCGAGGGCGACGATCAATTTCACAATCGCCTCCGCTTGCGCGCCAGTGCCCGCGGCTTCGACGAATGCCCGGTCAACCTTCAGGACATCCACCGGCAGCTTGCAGAGCTGATTCAGAGACGAATATCCGGTACCGAAGTCGTCGATAGCGAACCACACTCCACGCGCACGGAGCCGCTCCAGTACGGGGACTGTCTCGCGCATGCTGCGCATCAGGCCTTAGGACATCCCACGTGCGCAGCCGCATCCGGGTTTGACGTGGCCGCGCGCCGCTCCGACGCTGGAGTGGTGACAACCATCCCGGTGATCCCGATCACAGACCTCCTGCTGGAGCTCGGCTTCCGATCAGAAGAAGCACAGCGGACGGGCCGCGCAGCCCTTGAGGCCGCGAAGCTCACGAACCCGCGGAAGAAGAACCTCGCCGTCCCGAAGCGCGAGGCGGCAGCGGCGGCGATTGTCGCGGGAGTGGCGCGCTGCTGTGGCAGTGACGATTGCCGAGCAGCCCTCATTGGCGAGGCGCGGCCGGTGGCGATTGTTGACCGGGCAGCATGCGAGATTTGCGAAGGTGGGCGGACGGCACCCGCTGTGCGCGAGCTAGGCCGAGCGCTAGTGCGCGCAGGCAAGCGGGAGTTGCTGCTGCTCGGCGGCGTGCCTGGTGCGCACGACGAACTGCGACGCGGCCTCGATGGTTCGGGCGTGGAGCTCCGTGTCGTGGACGGCACGACGACGCGACCGCTGGCACAAGCGCGCGCGTGGGCGGATGCGGCCGATCTCATTGTGGTATGGGCTACGACACCGCTGGACCATCGCGTGTCGCTGCAGTTCACGCGTCCGGAGTACCGAGGCAAGACGATCACAGTGAGCCGGCGTGGTGCTGGTGCACTTGCACGGGATATTACACGGGCCGTACGAGGCGGCTCGCGATAACGTTTCGGGGCGTGACGCCCGTGTTTGCCAACGCCCCCCCCCACAATGTGGGGGGGGGCGTTGCGGGGTGTGCCGGCGAGCTAGAGTCGTGTTGGACGACATTTGTGTGAAGGGTGGTGAGCGATGCGTGGTGTTGGCTTGATCGAATTCGGTGGACCGGAGGTCCTCCAGGTCGTCGAGCTCCCCGAGGAGCACGCGGGGGCTGGCGAGGTGCGTGTGCGCGTGCGCGCGGCCACGGTGAACCCCACTGATGCCGGTCTCCGCAACGGCTCGCGCGCGGAGGCACTGAAAGGCGTTCCGACCCCCCATGTTCCGGGCATGGATGTCGCCGGTGTCATCGATGAACTCGGCGCCGACACCGCCACGGACTTGCAGGTCGGTGATGAGGTAATGGGAATGGTGATTCCAAACGGTCCACATGGCGGGTACCGCGAGGCCATCGTGCTTAGCGCCGACTCGGTAGTCCGTGTGCCTCGCGGTACGACGCTGGTTGAGGCTGCGACGTTGCCAATGAACGGCCTGACCGCTCGGCAGTCCCTCGACCAACTCGGGTTGCGGTCTGGGCAGACGATCGCGGTGACCGGCGCAGCGGGGTGCTACGGAGGCTACGTGGTTCAGTTGGCGAAGGCGGATGGCCTGCGAGTCATCGCGGACGCCGCACCGGCAGACGAGGCGCTCGTGCGATCACTCGGCGCCGACATCGTCGTGGCGCGCGGTCCAGAGATCGCCGCCAACATCCGGGCCGTCGTGCCAGCGGGTGTGGACGGCCTCGCAGATGGTGCGGTGCAGCGGGACGCAGCGGTCGCGGCTGTGCGGGACGGTGGCGCGTTCGCCTCCGTGCGCGGCTGGGCGGGCACCGGCGAGCGAGGGATCACGTTCCACCGCACCAGCGTTCGGGAGTACGACCACCGGCCGGAGCTTCTCGACCGTCTACGCCAGTTGGTGGAGGAGGGTGCAGTCTCGCTGCGTGTGGCGGCGACCTATCCGCCGGAAGAGGCCGCCGAGGCGCATCGCCGCCTTGAGGCAGGTGGGACGCGCGGTCGGCTGGTCGTCACCTTCGAGTAGGCATCGAGTGGTCGTCGACGGCGAGTTAACGCTTGGTCCACCCAAGGGTGGTGTTCGAGGCGCGACCGATGTCTTCCGCTAGTGAGTGATGTCGGCCGCGATCGAACTCCACTCGCCGACAAATAGGGAAGATCACGAACCCGGTCGGTCGATCGACACTAGATCTTCGAAAGGGCGAGAGATGGGTTCTGTCAGAACTCAGGGCTCATCGCCGACCGATTCACCGTCAGTGCCTCTCGTCGGTTTTGTCAGAACTCAGGGCTCGATCCCGATTTCGGCTCGAGGCGCGCTATAGAACTGCCCCGTTTCGAATCTGAGAGCAGGCGCTGGGAGGGCCGGATCGGACGCCGCTTGGAGCTCGAGCCCTGAGTTCTGACAGAACCACTCACAAAGCGACGCGTGGCGTCGCGGATCGTTTCCTCGGTGAACGTTCCGCATCGACCGAAACGTCCCGAACTAGGTCGTCGGGTCCGTACGCAGAGCAATGGCCCGGTCAGGACACCTCTGCTAGCATCGTCAACGCGGTCGGGGAGTGGCGCAGTCTGGTAGCGCACTTGACTGGGGGTCAAGAGGCCGCACGTTCAAATCGTGTCTCCCCGACCAGCCTTTATTTGCAACGGTTTCTGGCACTCGACCCGCCGGCGGAGGCAACAAGCGAGTTGAACGCCACGGTGGCCTCGAGGAGACCGTCAGTGTCCTGCCGGTCGCCGCGGCCGAGGATCTGCGACAGGAACCCCTTGCGCGACGCCGAGATCAGCACTGGCCGTCCGGTCTCGACGAGCGCCGGCAGCCCGCGCAGTAGCGCGAGGTTGTCCGCGGGCGACTTTGCGAACCCAAAGCCAGGGTCGAGCCAGACCTGGCCCGCGCCGGCCGCTTCGAGGGCATCCGCGCGCTCCTCGAGGAATGCCTGCACCTCGCCCGCGATGTCGCTGTAGGTCTGGTCGACCTCGCGGTGATGCTGCGGCGCGCCGCGCATGTGCATCACCGAGACTGGCAGGCGGTACTCGACAGCCACCGCGACCATCTCGGGATCGGTGAGGCCGGTTACGTCGTTGAGCAGCGAGACGCCGGAGCCTGCGGCGGCGCTCGCGACCGCAGGTGTCCATGTGTCGATCGAGGTCGGCACGCCCTCGGTACGCAACGCCTCGATCACCGGGCAGACGCGCTCGATCTCTTCTTGCGCCGTCATCGGGCGCGCGCCGGTGCGCGTGGACTGCGCGCCGACATCGATGATCGAGGCGCCTCGACGCACCAGTTCGAGGGCATACGCGCGCGCGTCGTCTGGCGCGAACACGGAGTGCACGACCGGCGAGTCGTGCGACACGTTGACGATGCCCATGATCAACGTGCGGTCGGTGCAGTCGATCGTGAACGTGCCGAGCTCGAGTGTGGTGGCAGCCCGTTGAGAGATGGGGGTCATGCGCCGAGTGTCACCCAGGCGCGCCGTCGGCGTCGAGGAGCGCGTGCAGGCGCGTCTCGATGGACTCGGCGTGGCCGAGGGGCAGCCGCAGCAGCTCGGCGCCCAGTGCGCGGTAGAGCGCGCGCAGTGCCGGGTCACGCGCCAGTGCCTCGAGGTGGCGCTCGACGGTGCCGACATCACCTCGGGCGACCGGGCCGGTCAGTGCCTCGAGGAGCGGGTGTGCCGCGATGTTCCCAGCCGCGCCGAGCAGCAGCGGTGCGAGTGCCTCGCGCGCGGCGGACTCGGGCAGCCCGGCGAGTGTCCACGCCCGCGTCGCGGCGGCAGCGAGGGCGACCGCGTCGTTGCTGATCAGTACCGCAGCGGCGTGGTACAGCGACCGGTCGACGCCGGTCAGCCGCACGGTGCGCGCGCCGAGGTCGCCCGCGATCGCCTCGAGGATCACGTCGAGCGGGCTGGCGGCATCGATGCCGCAGGTGATGCCCTCGAAGCGTGCAGGGTCGGGCTCGCCGACCGGGAACGATTGCAGCGGGTGCAGACACCCCACCATCGCGCCGGACTGCTCAGGCACCGTCAGCACCTCGAGCCCACGCGCGCCGGAGCAGTGCACGACGGCTTGGCCGGGCCGCCAGTCCACGACGGCGGCAACGCCCGCGATGGCGCCGTCAGGCACGGTGATGAAGGCCACGTCGCTGGCGTCGACGGCGTCCTGTGCGTCCTCCACGACGCGTGAGGAGGCGAGGCGCACCGCATAGCCGCGCGCCTGTAGCGCGGCAGCCAGCGTGCGCCCCAGGCGCCCAGGGCCAAGCACGGCGACTTGCGGGAGCGGTCGAGTGGTCACGACTCGATGGTAGCGGGGGCGGCCCCCGAGCGTCCCTACACGCGCGCTCCACGCACCGGGGGTGCGTCTCGGCATGGGAGCTATGGGCGTCGAGGTAGCCGCTGCTACCCGGTACCATGCGTCGTGGTTCTGCGGAGGTGGCGATGGCTGGCGATCCGGTGCTCGTAGGCGTGGACTTCACGGGCGACATCTTGCGTGTGCTCATGACCGACGACCACGGTCAGAAGGTCGCGGACGGCGAGTGGCCGCTGCCTGAGCTGGCCGACGAGGAAGCGTGGTCGTGGGAGGTTGGCGGGCGGATCGCCGCGCTGTTCGCGGAGGATGGCGAGCACCGCTCCGCGCTCGCCATCTCGGTCGCCTCGCCCGGCGCCGTCGACACGCAGACCGGCCGCCTGCTCGCGAGCACCGGCCAGGACTCGTGGGACGGCCTCGCTGTCGTCGACTCGCTGAAGCGCCATATCGGCGCGCCCGTGTCCGCCGAGAACCGCACGCTGTGCGCGCTGCTGGCCGAGACCTGGCAGGGCGCCGCAGCCGGCATCGATGACGTGCTCTACGTCTCACTCCGAGGCGTGCCAAGTGCCGCTCTGATTGCGGGTGGCCGAGCCGTGCGCGGTGCACACCTCGGCGCTGGTGCGCTGCCCGCGGCGCCCGAGGTTGACCCCACTGCGCCGCTCGACGACGAAGACCTCGAGCGCCTGTCCGGGCTGCTCGCCGACATCGTGGCGGTGCTCGACCCCGAGGTCGTGGTCATAGACGCCACTGAGGCTCACCTCGACCAGCTCATCCCGCTGCTCGAGCAGGTGCTGGAGCAAGTCGCGCCGGGGCCCGAGGTCGTGCGTGCGGCGCTCGGCGAGCGCGCGGCGCTGATCGGTGCGATCCGGCTCGCCTCGACACTGGCGTTCGAGGGCGGGAGGCGCGCATGACCGGGGACCGACGCGAGCGACAGCCGGCTGTGCCGGGCGGCGCGGGGCGCGCGAAGGCCTACGCGATGCGCCTCGATGCGCAGCAGACGGGGACCATGCTTGGCGTGCTGACCTGGGTGCTCGGCGCGCTCGCGATCCTGCGCGACCGTGGGCACGCCTCGGGCGAAGAGGCGCTGCACGAGCTGGCCGATGCCCTGGAGCCGCAGATCGAGGCGCTGGTGCTGGAGCTGGGTGGCGTGCGCTCTGCCGCCGGCATCAACCCGGAGCGCGAGGCGCTCGTCGAGGAGGCGTACCAGAAGGTGCGCGAGGCGTTCGAGACGTGGGTGTCAGTGACTGCCTCGGACACGGTCACGCTCGCGCTGGAGCAGCGCATGGCACACCTCGAGGCAGGTGAGAGTGGCGAAGGCCCGACGGCTTAGCCCTGCCTGGATATGGGCCTAGACGTGGTCGCTGCAGACATCGTCGTCGGAGACCTCGACGCCGCTGTCCTCGAGGGCCTCTTCCAGCCGCTCAATCTGCTCGTCCGTCAGCAGGTAGTGCTCGCCGATGCCCTCACCAAACGCGGTGATGTTGATGATCGGCTTGCCGCACTCGATGCATTCGTCGATGGACTCGACCGCCTCGGCGCTCTCGAAGAGGAACGTCGGGCTGAGGATCACGTTGTCACGCTTGGCGAAGGCCCGCGTGAAGAACTCGGCGTAGGCGGTAGGCAGTTCGTCCGGCGTGGGCATGGCAGTCTCCCGAAGCTCCTCGATGCGCGTCCTGAAGGTAGCAGGCTGCGAGGTCTGCGATCGAGAGGGGCTACCGAGGTCGACTCGGGCTAGTAGGCCGGCTCGTGCGCCGGCGCGATCTCGGTGCGTGCGAGGAAGCCAGCGGCCAGCGTGCCCACCGCGAAGAAGAGATGCATCACGTGGATGCCGGCGTTGGCGGGCGCGTCGCGCATCATGCCGAACAGGTCGGGGCTCGCGAGGTTCACCGCAAACGCCAGCAGGAAGAGCGCACCGTAGGCGAGCGTAGCGTTGGCTTTCGCGCGCCCGGTCAGCGCGAACCCGATGAGGATCGAGATCACGGCGGCGGCGGCATGCGAGAGGCCGTGCATCTGGTTCATCGCCAGCACCGCACCCGAGCCAGCGCCGATGAGATTCGTGTTCATCGCCCCGAGGATGCCCATGACGAGCTGGAGTAACCCGGTAGAGACGGTCATCCAGACACGATCGATCTGCATCACGCACTCCCTTCGCCCTCGCTTGTTCAAGGAAGACCACGAAGGAAGTGTTCAGGCTATCGCGTTACAAAGCCGTCTCGTAGTCCGAACAGTTCTGATGTCTACCAAAACTTCTTCTTAAACTGCTCGATGGAGTTGGCGGCATCCAGAATCGCTTTCGCAGTTTCTGTAGAGGTTTCTATGAACCGACAGTCCGCCCAGATAGCTCGGCCAAATGCTTCGTATGCCGCGTGAATTGCCTCGTGAAAGGAATCAAATGTCGGGCTCTTCGTCAGCGTCACAAACCCGTTAGCGTCTGTGGACTGGATGAGATAACCAATTTTGATGATCGCCCACTGCTCTCCATGTGCCGCAGCAGATAGGTATGAATAAATGCGCCAGTCCTCCTTCGGAACTACTTTCCGGGCGAGCGAGCCATGGGAAGGCTTCTTCACGCCGTACCCTGCAGATGGGAAATCTCCCACGAGGCTCAGCCCGAACTGAGTGGCGTCCTTTTCGACCGTCGGCAGCGCGTCTTTTGGCACGGAGAGATTCAGCTCTGTACGACTCCATATTTCGTAGCGGGCTACGGTCAGACCTCGAGCGAGCCGAGCGGTTGCATTGCCTTTCGCCTCAAGCAGCCACGCGATCTCGGCAGTGGCGTCGATCACCGAACGCGCAATCGCGAATGGCGGGAAGGCTGGCGTTGGCGCACCGGAAAGAGCGCACTGCGCGATCTTGACCAACAAATCGATCTGATCGAACGCAGCCATCATTCGGAGGCTGGATGCGCCAATGAGGTAGTCATCGACCAAGTCGTCGCCGACTGAGTTGCCGTCAGTGGCACCCAGAGAGCCTATCGAGAATAGATGCGGATCTGGCCGACGGCCCGCGTGTATTGCGTTTGTCGCGCTGAGTAGTAGCAGGAGAGCGGAACGGCAACTCTGGACGCGATGCTAATCCGGGCCTCTGACTGGCACGAACTGCTAGTACCCGCGGTACTTCGAGGCAAGTGGCAGGCGGCGGTCGCGGCCGAAGTTGCGCGGCGTGATCTTCACGCCAGGCGGGGACTGGCGGCGCTTGTACTCGTTGCGGTTGATCATGTCGATGACGCGACGCACGGTCGCCTCGTCGTGGCCACGAGCGACGATGGCGTCGAAGGGCATGTCCTCTTCGACGTACGCCTCGATGATCGGGTCGAGCTCCTCGTACGGGGGGAGCGAGTC
>JBAXNX010000018.1:0-11935 GCA_037133575.1 Chloroflexota bacterium | reverse complement strand
CCAGACAGCAGCTGCGTGCCGTGCTCGTCCTCGCACGTCACGTCGTAGGTCGCGATGCCATCCTTGGTGCCGCGCAGCGTGGCGCGAGCGGTCACGGTCACGGGGTGCATCGCCGGCGAGCGCCAGCGCACGCTCAACTTGCCGCCCTCCGCCCAGCGCTTGCCGAACGCGCCAGCCATCGCTTCCGAAACGAGCGAGAGCACGAGCATGCCATGCGCGATCGGGCGGCCGAACGGCGTGGTCTTGGCGTACTCGGCATCGGTGTGGAGCGGATTGGGATCGCGAGCGGCGTCGGCGTAAGCCAGCACACGCTCCTGCGTGATCTGCCGCGTGACGGGTGCGACGACCGGCGGCTCGCTCATTGAGCCACCTCGGCAGTTGGTGCGGGGGCAGTGATCATCGTGCGGCCGCGCATCACGAGGCGACCACCGCTGGTGAGCTCACAACCGAATACCACGACGTTCGAGCCCGCGCGGAACGACTGCTGCGCGATGTTCATGCGAGCTTCGATGTCTGCGTCGATCGCGATGGGCGCAACAAACTCAAAGTCCTGCCCGACGTGCACCGCGCCTGCCGGCAGTGGGACCTCGTCCATCAGGCCCGCAAGCAGCAGCGCGCCGGCAGCGAGCGGCGGGACGGTCTCCGTCCACAGCGCGGACTGCTCGTCACCGGTAGCGTCGAGATATGCGCGTGCCTCCTCGGCACCGACGCGGAAGTGGAATACCGGCACCGTGTCGCCGCGGCGGAAGGCATGGAAGTCGGGCTGAACCATGCGGCCATTGTCCCCGAGCAAACCATCGAGGGCGAGCGGGGCTACACGCACGGCTGACGAAACCGATGCTCACCCCGAAGCGGGCGAGCCGCCTACCAGGCTGGGTCTTTGAGGTACGCATCGATGGCGGCAGCGGCACGCTGGCCATCGGCCAGCGCAGTGACAACAAGGTCGGCGCCGTTGACGTTGTCGCCACCCGCGAACACACCCTGCTGCGCAGTGCGCATCGTCTCCGGGTCAACGAGCACGCGGCCCCACTGGTCGCGCGAGACCTCGGGTGCGGCTTCGCCCCAGACCGGGTCGGTGTTGTAGCCGATGGCAGTGATGATGATGTCTGCCGGCACGTCAAACTCGGAACCCGGGACGGGCTCGGGGCGCGCGCGGCCACTCTCGTCCGGCTCACCGAGGCGCATGCGCCGGCAGCGCAGCGCAGCCACCGCGCCCTGCTCGTTCAGCACGATCTCGACGGGTGCGGTGAGGAACTCGAAGTGCACGCCCTCTTCGCGAGCGTGCTTGCGCTCCTCGGTGCGGCCCTGCATCTCGGCCTCGGTACGGCGGTAGATCAGCGTCACAACGTCAGAGCCGAGGCGGATCGCCGTACGCACGCAGTCCATCGAGGTGTCACCACCGCCGACGACGACGACATTCTTCGCGTGCGGCAGCGGCTCGCGCAGCGACTCGGGCAGCTCGTCCTTCGGCACGTTGCCACGCACGAGGAACTCGGTCGCCCGGTGGACGCCGGGGGCGTCCTCGTGCGCGATGCCGAGTGTCGAGTCCTGTGGCGCGCCGAACGCGAGGAACACCGCGTCGTACTGGCTGGCGAGCGCGTCGAGCTCGATGTCGCGACCGACGTACGTGTCAGGCACAACTTCGATACCCATGGCGGCGAGGTCATCGAACTTGCGAGTCACCGAAGGCTTGTTGAGCTTGAACGAGGGGATGCCGTACTTCAGCAACCCGCCGGCGCGCGGCCAGGCGTCGTACATGACGACCTTGTGGCCGCCCTTCGCGAGTCGCTCCGCTGCGCCGATGCCGGCCGGGCCAGCACCCACGATCGCGACCGTCTTGCCGGTCGACGCAGCGACGGTCGGGCGGACGTAGCCACCTTCGAGGCGCTGCGTCTCCGTCAGGAACACCTCGAGCTTGCCGATCGCGACTGGAGCTGCGTGCTTGCCGACCACGCAGTGGCCTTCGCAGAGGCGCTCCTGCGGGCAGAGGCGACCGCACATCTCCGGGAGTGCGCTGGTCTCGCGGAACACCTCGGCGCCCCCGTGGGGGTCGCCGTTCTCGAGCAGCCAGAACGCACCGGGAATGTCGTTGTGCACCGGGCAGGCCTTCTGGCACGGCGCCGCGGGACATTGGATGCAGCGCTGTGCCTCGGCCTTGGCGGTCTCGGCGTCGAAGACGAATGACACTTCGTCCCAGTTGTGGATGCGAATCGCGGGGTCCTGCTTTGGTGGCAGGTGCGACGGCATACCGAGTCGCGCTTTGCGGTCGATCGACTTGGGGTCAGGCGTGGTCCGGGCGGCGGCGCGGTCCGCGGCGGTCCCTGCCGTGGTCGGTTCGTCGGTCATCGACTCGCTCCGTTTGTGTCATCCGTAACAAGCCAAGCCTAGAGGCTAGCGCCAAACGTCTCAACCCTGAGGGTGCGGGGAATCCCCACAGTCGTTGTGGGGAGCCACCGAGGGGCTAGGCGCGCGCGAGTTCCTCGCGGCATTCGGAGCAGCGCCCGTAGACCTCGAGGCGGTGCGTCTCGATGTCGTAGCCGGTGCGGCGGGCCAGCTCGGCGAGCAGGCCCTGGATATCGCAGGAGGCGAAGTCGTTCACGGCGCCGCAGCGCGAGCAGACGATGTGGTGGTGATGGCCCGCGTTGTTGGGCGTGAGGCGGTACTGGAGCGTGCCGTCATCGAGGACGACCTGACAGACGGCCTCGACCTCTTGCAGCAGCTTCAGCGTGCGGAAGACAGTCGCGCGCCCGACACCCGGCGAAGCCGCCGCGAGCCCCTCAGCCGTGAAGTGGTCGCCCATCGCCTGGATCGAGGACAGCAAGCGGCGGCGAGGCTCCGTGATGCGGTGCCCGCCACGCAGCAGTTCGTGCTCCAAGAGATCTGTCGTCACCATCGAGTCGATCGTCTGCCCGCCTCCAAGGCCTGTCAACTTCGCTCCCCGCGGAGTCGACGCGTCCGGCACAATGGGCGGACGTCTGAAGGGATCGCCGTTGACCACTCATCGCTGGCGCGTGGCGCTCTGGCTCTCGGCCACGTTCGGCGTGCTCTGGGTGCTGTTCGTCGCGCGCGGGGCGCTGATCCCGTTCGTCGTGGGCGGCGTCGTCGGCTACGCCCTCCTGCCGCTCGTGGAGCGCACCGTCGCGATCCTGCCGATCACGAACGAGGGCATCCGGCGCGGCGTCGCGGTCTTCCTCGTCTACATCGTGTTTGGCGGAGCCGTCGCGCTCGGCCTGTGGATGCTCATTCCGATCCTCGCGGACCAGGTCGGCAAGTTCATCGCCGCGCTGCCGTCACACATCGACGCGGTGAACCAGTCGATGACGCAGTTGTTCGAGGAGTACCACCAGCGCGTGCCCGAGGCGACGCGAGCACAGGTCGACGGCTACCTGCGCAACCTCGGCGATACCGTCGGCGCGGCACTGACCACCTCGGTGCGACGTTCCCTGGAGTTCGTGACCGGAACAGTCTCGGTGATCTTCGGATACTTCGTCGTGCCGTTCTGGCTGTTCTACATGCTGAAAGATCGCTTCCGCATGCAACGGGCGTTTCTGCAGGCGATGCCACCGTACTTCCGTGAGGATATCCGCCACATCTTCCTGATGATCGACCACGTGATTGGGCGCTACATCCGCGCGCAGTTGATCCTCGGCCTGGTCGTCGGACTGGCAGTCGGCATCGGTATGACCGTGCTTGGTGTGCCGCTCGCGGCAGGCCTCGCCGTGTGGGCCGGGATTACCGAGCTCGTCCCCATCATCGGCCCGTGGATCGGTGCGATCCCGGGGCTGCTGCTCGTGGTGGGTACCAACCCGGGGCTGATCGTGCCGGTGGCGCTGGTCTACCTCGTCGTGCAGCAGCTCGAGAACCAGTTGCTGGTGCCGCGACTACAGGGCGAGGCGACCGACATCTCCGCAGGGATGGTGATCCTGCTATTGGTGCTCGGCGGCGCGGCATTCGGGTTCCCCGGCCTGGTGGTGGCCGTGCCGGCGTCCGCGATCCTGCGCGAGATCTTCTGGTACCTCGACCGCCGGTTCCGTGGCGCGACACCGCACGGCGCGTTCGCAGAATCACGTGCTGGACGCAACTCGTCCAAGTCGGAACAGGACTTCCCCCAGACGCCCACCGATGACAGCGCCGAGGTCGCGCGCGGGACGTAGCCGACGTCTAGGGCTGGTAGTCGCTGGGCGCAGACTGAACCGCACCGGACAGCACGACAAGCCGGCCCACACTGCTCGAACCACCGGCCGGGGCGACCGAAACCGATACGCGCTTCGGCGCACCGGCACCCGATGGCAGCCGCACGACCTTCTGCACGGCTGAGCGCTCGTCGGGCGTGAACGTGCCCACGGAGGAGGTCTTCTTCCCGTCGTCGAACCAGATCTGGTAGACGCTGTCGAGCGGTAGGTCCGGCAGCCCGCGTGCGAGCAGCACGCCGGCGCCCGCCTCGCCACTCCACAGGTAGCGCGCGACCGCGCCATGGCCCGCGGCTGTTGGCTCGAGCACCGACATCTTCGATTGCTGGTCCGCGTTGATCGCGGTGACGAGTTCCTGATCCGCGAGTGCGGTCTGGAGCTGCGTCTTCAAATCCTCGGACACAGCCGCGCTCGCCCCGTTCTGGGTGAGCTGCTGAATGTGCTTCGCGCTTGCCTCGACGACCGCGGCGAGCGCAGCGTTCTGCTTCGACTGCGCCGCGAGCTGGTGCTGCACGCCCATGCCCCAGCCAATGATCGCGAAGCCAGCGACCGCGGCAGCGACCACCGAGGCGACCTGCCAGCGCGACCAGCGGCGGAACCAGACGATGCGCTCCTCACGGCCAGCGCGCGCGACATCGAGGACACGGTTGCGCAGTGACGGGTCGGCGCGACGCAGCGGCGCGTTCAGCGCGACCAAGTCGATGACGTCGTGGTAGCGGGCGAGCTCGCTTGCAGCCGCGCTGTCGTGGCGCACCAGCTCCTCGACAGTTGCGGACTCTGAGCCAGGCAGCGTGCCGAGGGCGTAGGCCGCCAGCAGCTCGTCGCGTTCTTCGGGGGTCATGGCGTGCGTCCCTGCCCCTCTGCTTCCAGCGTGTCGCGCAGCTTGCGCATCGCCAGCCGCACACGCGTCTTCACTGTTCCGAGCGGCACCTTGAGCCGCTCCGCGATCTCTGTCTGCGTGAAGCCGCCGAAGTAGGCCAACTCCACGACCTCGCGCTGCGCAGGTGGCAGCAGCGCCATCGCCGCCCGGACGACCCGCCGCGACTCCGCGAGTAGCGCACCCATCGCTGGGTCACCAGTCGCGTCCTGGTCGCGGAGCTCGAACGACGGCTCCTCCTCGTCCTCACTGCGCTGTCGCCGCGAGATGCGGCGATGCTCGTCGATCGCGCGATTGCGCGTGACCGACATCAGCCAGCTCAGCAGACGGCCACGCGTCGGGTCATACGACTCTGGACGTTGCCAGAGGCGCAGGAACACCTCCTGCGTGACGTCCTCTGCCAGCTGCCAGTCATACAGGACCCGGAGACTCACCGAGAACACCAACGCCGAGTAGCGGTCGTAGAGCGCGCCCAGGGCATCAAGTCGCCCTGCCGCGAGGCCCGCCATCAGCTCGTCGTCGGTGCGCGCAGCGGCGTCACCGTCACTGTGAGTTACGTCTTGTAGCGAGGGTCGGATTCGTCTCGGCGAGGCTTCAGCCAAGAGGGTGCCACCACAGGCGGCGCGCTGTGGTGTGGTGGGGTACCGCGATTGTACGTCCGCCGGCACCCTTGCAACTGCCTGACTTCGTGAGGCTCAGAGGGCGACGCCGGTCGCGAAGAGCAGGCCTCGCGCAAGGATCTCCCCAGCCAGCACACAGCCGACGGCGATGTAGAGCAGGCCGGTGGCCGACATCATGCCGCGGATCGACGCTGCCTTGTACGCGAGCAGCGCGAGCGAGAGCGGCGCGACGAGGCCGATCGCCACGCGCAGCCAGAACGCCGGGTTCGCCACCAGCGCCACACCAAAGGTCGTGTCGCCGAGTGGGACGATGCGCACCGGCTCGATCATCCCGATCACGAGCAGCACGACCTGGGCGGCCAGCGCGCCGGCCACAAGCAGCGACATCTGCTCGAGCGGCTCTTTCGGCAGGCCCGAGTTGGTCAGGTACCAGTGCCCCCAGGACATCGCCATCATCGAGCCGCCGAGCGCGAACGCCCCGGCAATCACGCTCAGCAGCATGCCCACGAAGGACCATGCCGGCGGCGAGACGTAGCCCGCGATCAGCACCAGTGCGGCGAGGCCAACGAGCGAGCCGAGCGCCCCGAACACGAGGCTCGCGCGGCGGAGGTTGCCGAAGGCGGACAGGCCGTGAGCGACGGAGACCACCAGCAGCACATCGAGTGCGATACGCAGCGGCGCCAGCCACGAGCCGGCGAGCGCGTACCCGCCGACCTCGTCCACTGGCTGGAGGACGACGAGCGACAGCCAGACCGCGAGGATGGCGAGGGGGCCCGCGATCAGCGAGCCCATCTGGACGTAGCCCATCGTGACCATGCGCCGGGCGTCGAAGACCGTGACGACGACGAGCGTGCCGACGGCCAACTCCAGCATCAGGATCAGCGAGACGTAGGGCATGGCGGAGAGGTTCACGGGAGCCGGATCGTAGGTGCCCCTCCCGGCAGGCGCCAGCCTGTGCATTCCGGCGTGACACGGCGGCGTTGACAGGCCGTTCGCGGCGGTCGAGGATCATCCCGTTATGAGCTCACTCCGAGACGATCCGTCCAACCCTCGATGGCTCCGCAAAGCCTTGCGCGAGATCCCGCGCCAGATCACCGAGCTCGCTGAGTCGTTCGGTGATCGCGCCGCACACACGCGCCCCGAGAACAGCGACTGGTCACCGATCGAGGTGCTCGGCTACCTCGTCGAGGCCGAGCGCGAGGACCTGCACAACGTCGAGGCGATGATCGCCGAGGATGGTGCGCGCATCGAAGAGCAGCGAGCACACCTCGCGCCCGGCGAGCACGACTACGACGGTCAGTCAGCGTGGCGCCTGCTCGAGCGCTTCCTCACGCAGCGTGAAGAGTTGCTGTGGAACCTCGAGTTCGTCGAGCGCGAGTGGGAGCACAGCGGCATGCACCCCTACCGCGGGCGCATTGGGCTGATGCGCTACCTGCGCGAGATGACAGACCGTGATCTCGAGGCGTCGATCACGCTGCGCAAGATGGCCGAGGCCGACACGGAGCCCGCCGCCAGCCGCTGGCGCTAACTCACGCCTAGCGCAGTTAGTACGCCGTCGCTGAGAGCGCGTGCGTGATCGCGTTGCTCAACTCGTCCGGATGCTCCACCGGTTCCGAGCACACGTTACCGACGCACACATAGGCAACACCCTCGCGATCACCCGGCAGGCCGAGCTGCATCATCAGCGAGGCGTCGTCGCCCGGGTCGAGCAGCTGCACTACGCGCGTCGCAAGCGGCAGTTGCAGCGCGCGCTCGCGGATCGCGTTCGCTCGGGACTTCGCTTCGGGGGTTCTCCCGGAAACGACCTGCACCTCAGCCTCCGCTGAGAGGAAGCGCTCCACGGCGAGCGCATAACCGGCCGCCTGCGTGCCGCTGCCCTCGTACGTCTCGGCGAAATCAGCAAGCGTGTCGTCGGCGACGCGCAGATAGCGCTCGTCGTGCGACAGACGTCCGAGGCGCAAGAACGCATCGGCAAGGTCGGCGTTGTCGCCGATCGGCTTGCTACGCACGGCTAGCAAGCCCGTGTCATCGCTGCCCTCGGCCACGTCATAGAAGCCGCGGCCCGGCGCACGCCAGCGCGACTCGATGATGCGTGCGAGCTGGCGCGCATGGTCGAGGTATGAGCTCTCGCCCAGCACCTCGTGCGCGTCGAGCAGCGCGAGCAGCGTCTGCGCCTGATCCTCGATCATGCCGAGCAGATGTGGCTCGTTGTCGTAGTAGCGGTAGATGCCGGCCTCACCGGCACGCATGCGCAACCAGATGAAGTCAACGGCACGCCGGCCGCGCTCGAGCCAGTCACGGCGCTCGAACGTCACACCACAGGCGAGGTAGCCGCGCGCGAGACCGGCCGTCCACGACGCGTACACGCGCGGGTCGACGTACGGCTCATCGAGCTGCGCTCGGCCAGCCTCGTCGAGCGCGAAGTACGCCTCGTCGGCGTCCTGCGAGCCGGCGAAACCGCCTTCTCGCTGCGACAGCTTGCGGTCGAGGTACGCAATGGTCTGCTCGGCGATCGGCTCGACGAACTCACGCTCCTCCTCGGAGACGCGACCGAGCTCAGCGAGCACCTGCAGCAGCCCGCCGTGATCCTCGGACATCTTCTCGAAGTGCGGCACGGACCAGTCCGCGGTGGTGGAGTAGCGGAAGAAGCCGCCTTCGACGTGGTCGTACATGCCGCCACCGGCCATGCGCTCGACGGTGGTGTGGACGCGGCGCAACGCCTCTGCATCGTCGTGACGCAGCGCGGCTCGGATCAGCAGACGCAGTCCATCGGTCTGCGGGAACTTCGGCGCGTTGCCGAAGCCACCGTTCACGCTGTCGTAGGACTCGTCGAGCGTGGCGCGCAGGTTGTCGACAATCGAGGACGAGATCGTGCCGATCTCGTTGTCAGCGCGGTTGTCGCGCTGCGTGCGGTACTCAGCGATCTTCGCGCGCAGCTCGTCGCGCTGCACGATCCACGCTTCGTTCACGCGCGTGAGCAGCTCGACCATGCGGTCGGGAGGAATGTACGTGAGACCGACGAGCACTTCGCCGTCACTGTCGAGGAATGCCGTGGTCGGCCAGCCGCCCATGTTGTAGCGCAGGTTCACGTCGGGACGCGTGTCGTTGTCCACGCGCACCGGGATGAAACGCGTGGTGACCAGGTCGATCACGCGCTGGTCGGAGTAGGTCGTCTCGTCCATGACGTGGCACCAGTGGCACCACACCGCCGACAGTCCGAGTAGCACCGGCTTGTCCTCGGCGCGCGAGCGCTCAAAGACCTCCGGACCCCACTCCATCCAAGGGATCTCGTGGGCGCGGTTCGGGCGCGGCGAGAAGTGATGCGGGCTGTAGGAGGTGGTCATGGCATGCCTCGATCCACGTGCCTATCGATCCTAGCACGCACCATGCGCCGAACCGTCGAGGGCGGCTCCCCCCGAACCGGTAGGACACGGCCAAGGCGATCAGCCCGCGAATCAAGAAGCTGGGCGAAAACAGCTGGCTAGCTGTCAGACGCCCAGGTACGGCTTGCCGAGGATCTCACGTGCCATGGTGATCGAGCCCAGGTGCTGGTTCCCGTGCGCGATCAGGTTCGTACCGATGCTCGCGAGTCGCGTCATCTCGCCAAACGGGCGGATCGTGATCAGTTCTTGCAGAAACGCATCGTCCATCGCCGCGACCGCCGGCAGCACCGCTCCGGCGACATCACGACCGTACTGCGCCAGCAGCGCCGGCTCCGGGAAGCGCATCGCCTGCGTCTCCTCGGCCTCGGCAGTGGTGCCCTGCGCCGCCTTCGGCAGGCCCCAGGCGACGTCGAGACCCTGCTCGATCCAAACCGTGCTCTCGCGCAGGAACACGTAGCGAATGATGTTGTCGACCGTGCGGAACACATGCCACGCCTCGAAGCCAATCGAGTTCGCGCCGGGCGACGCGCGGAAATGCAACTCCTCGTGCGTCAGGTCCGAGATCGAGGCGACGAGCCCCCACGGCCCGAGCAGCACCTCGCCAATCTGATGCGTCAGCAGCTCCCGCAACGTGCGCACCTCAGCACGCGGCAGGTAGAGGGTCGGTCGCTCGTTCATGATCGCTTCCTTGTCATCAGGAACACACCCCCGAGGATGATCAGCAGCGGCCAGATGAAGCGCGCCGGATCGAACCAGTGCGGCAGCAGCCCCGGCGGCATGAACCACGAGCCGAACATCCAGATGCTCGACATGATCGCCCCGAGCAGCATCAGCACCCCGAGCACGAGCAGTACGAGGCCAAGCAACTGCGCACTGCGAGCAGCCTGCGCGTGCGTCAGCTCACCCCCAACAACCTCGTCGGGCGCCGGCATGATCACGAGAAACAGCAGATAGCCGATCAGCGCGGCTGGCCCGGCGAACAGCCCGGAGACTACCCAGCCGACGCGCACCAGCGTCACATCGAGGTTGAAGTACTCAGCGAAGCCGGAGGCCACGCCGCCGACCATGCGGCCGCGGCCCTTGGTCAACCGTCGCGGCACAGGCTGTTGCATGCGCTATGCCTTCGCCTCGACCTGCAGCAGCTGCTCAATCTGCTCGTAGTCCTTGTCCGAGATCTTGTGCAGGTTGCCGCGGAACGCCATGCCGAGCTTCTTCGGCCCGAGCGCGCGCGTCTTATCGAGTAGGTCCGTGACCTCACGCACCTCGACGTAGTGTCCCTGCTCCGGGATCACGACCGGCTTCGTCTGGACGCGGAACGGGTATGACTCGGCTTCCTTCACCTCGGAGTGCAGGCCGATGTCGCTCTCGTCCTCGAACATAGTCGAGGTGACCTCAACCACGCCGCCGAACTGCACGACGCCCGTGAGGTAGTAGACGATGCGGTCGCCCGGCTGCATCTCACCCGACTGCTTGCGGCGCGAGGACTTGAACGCGCACAGGTTGAACTTGCGCTTGCGCAGCACCTCGAAGTTCTCGGGTGGGCCGACGACGATCCAAGCCTGCATCTGCATTGCCCCCTTCGCCAAACAATCCAACAGAGCGAATCAAACGAGCCAGACACAACGAAGCCCCGCACAGGCGGGGCCTCGAGGATTGCGAGTCGAGCAGCCTCGGACTAGTGGCCGCAGGCGCGCGGGGTGCCGCCGGCTGCCGAGAACGACGAGCCACACGAGCATGACGCGGTCGCGTTCGGGTTGTAGATGGTGAAGCCCGACTTCATCAGATCCTCGACGTAGTCGACCTCGGCACCACCGATGAGCAGCGCGGAGTCGGGGTCGATGACAATGTTCAGGCCGGCAATGTCGACGACCGTGTCGTCGGCCTCAGCCTCTTCGGCGAGCGCCATGCCGTACTGATAGCCCGAGCAGCCACCACCCACGACGAATACGCGCAGCGAGCCGTTGGGCATGCCCTTCGACGCGAGGAGCTCCTTGGCGCGAGCCGCAGCCTTCGGCGTGACAGTGACGAGCGAGCTCTGTTCGATCTCCGTCGTCATTGGAACCTCCAAGAAATTGGGGCGAGCCGTGCCCACCACTGCTTTTATCCTAGCAGACCTAGTCCTACCTGATACGGCTACCCAATGCGGTACCCACAGGCGAAGTCAGCTGGCAGCTCGGCACGGTCCAGCGCGGTCACCGGCGACCTCACGATGCGCTCGAGGAGCGCCCGGTCGTGCTGGCAGTCATCCCCGCCCGGCCCGAAGCGGCGACAGGGGCAGCCTCGGCCCAGCAGACGGACGCCAGTAGCGTCGGCCAGCACCTCGTAGTCGAAGCCATCGGCGGCCAGCAGCGCGGCGCCTGAGCGGGCGCGCTCCTCGACCGTGGTGCCCTCGACGCGTGGCGCGTACTCCCGGGCCAGCCGGTCGGCCAGCTTCTCGAAGATCAGCGAGGCGAGCTGCTGGCCAGAGCGGCCTGCCGTCTCGTCCGACCCGAGTGCCATCATCTCCTCGAGCAGGCGGCGGGTGAGCCGGACATAGTGCTGTGAGAAGAGCTCAGTGCCGGCCTCGGTCAGCGCGAACGCGTAGCGCGGGCGTCCCGCGCCGCCGCGCACCTGCGAGACGCTCACAAAGCCATCACGCATCAGGACGTCGAGGTGACGACGCACGGTCGCCCCGGCCAGGCCGAGGGCGTGCGCCAACTCATCGACGGAGACGCCGTCGCGGTGGCGAAGGATTTCGAGGATTGCTTCGCGGCTGCTCTCGAGCCGCCCTGCCATTGTCATCACATCGAGCCTACGAAGCGGTTCGTCGACCCGTCAACGTTTTTGTGCTTTGGATGCGAAAAACGTCACAAACGACGGGCTGCC